>NZ_JBLTJC010000553.1:0-5306 GCF_048158785.1 Streptomyces colwelliae
AATCGACACAGCCCCGCGCCCCTAAAAGCCTCAGTCCCCCTTGTTGCGTCGTACCGCCCTCACCCCGTCCTTCCATACCTCCGTCACGTTGGAAGCGAGCCCCGCGAGGTCGTAAGCGTCGCCCTCCACCAGGACCAGGTCTGCTCTGTTGCCCGGTTCTACGGTGCCCAAGTCGTCGTAACCCAGTAGGCGGGCCGCCGAAGACGTGGTCGCCGCCAGCACCTCGCCCGGAGTCATGCCGCAGGCCTGCATCAGGGGGAGTTCGTCGAGGTTGGTGCCGTGGGGGCCGATGCCGCTGTCTGTGCCCATGGCTATGCGGACGCCTGCTTCTGCGGCTCGGCGTACCGAGTCGGCGTGGGCCTCGGTGACCTCCTTGGCCTTGCGGAGCATGGCTTCGGGGATCTGGATGCCGGACTCGGCCGCGCGGATCACCGACACCGGGGCGATCAGGGTGGGGACCAGCCAGGTGTCGTGTTGCAGCATGAGGTCGATCGCCTCGTCGTCCAGGTGGATGCCGTGTTCTATGGAGCGGACTCCGGCTCGGACGGCGTTCTTGATGCCGTCCGCGCCTTGGGCGTGGGCCATGACGTAGCGGCCCTGGGCGGTCGCCTCGGTCACCAGGATGTCCAGTTCCTCCGGGGTGAACTGGCTGTGGCGGGGGTCGTCGCGTGGGGAGAGGACGCCGCCGGTGGTGCACACCTTGAGGACCTCGGCGCCGGCCCTCAGCAGGGTGCGGGCGGTGCGGCGCATCTCGTCGGGGCCGTCGGCCATCGCGGGTGGGCGGCCCGGGTGCGGTACGGCGAGGCCGGCGCACTGGCCCGAGGGCATCCAGGGGTCGCCGTGGCCGCCGGTCTGGGTGATCAGGCCGATGGAGATCTGGACCCGGGGGCCCGTCAACAGGCCGTCCTCCACTGCCTGTTTGATGCCCAGGTCGGCGCCCGCCGCGTCGCGGACCGTGGTGATGCCTGCTTCGAGGGTGCGACGCAGGTTCACGGCCGCCTCGTAGAACTGGTACGAGAACGGCTTCTGCAACGCCCCCAGCAGGCCTATGCCGTTGAGCGTGAGGTGGACGTGGCAGTCGAAGAGGCCCGGCAGCAACGTGCGGCCTGTGCAGTCGACTTGGGTGTCGCCGTCCAGGCCTGTGCCGACGTCGACTATGCGGCCGTCGGACACGACCACGTCTGCGGGGGCCGGGTCTGCGCCGGTGCCGTCGAAGACGAGGCCGCCCGTGAAGACCGTACGGAGTGCGGAGTTGTTCATGCCGTCATCGCAACCTGCTTGTCGGGGGCGGGAGTTGTCCTGCGGGCCAGGAAGCGTTCCGCGGGTGCCGCGAGGGTCAGGACGATCAGGTTCGCGGCCAGGCCGATCAGGCCCACGTTGACGTTGCCCGCCAGGTCCTTGTTCCAGAACGTCAGCCAGATGACGGCCAGTTCGCCCACGAACAGGCCCGCCAGGACCGGGACCTTGCCCACCGGGCGGCGGGTCAGGAAGCCCAGGGCGATGGCGGGGGCCAGTTGGACGGTGCCGCTGTAGGTGAGGAGTAGGAGGTTGGCCAGCAGGTCCGGGCGGAAGATTGCCAGCAACAGTGACAGGCCGCACGCCGCCACCACCGTGCCGTGGTTGATCCAGAACTGGGTGCGTTCGCCCTGTACGCGGGCGATGTTGCGGGCCACCAGGGAGGAGATGCCGATCAGGATGCCCGCCGCCGGGACCATCGCCGTCGCGATGGCCGCGATCACCACCAGGCCCGTCGCCCACGCGGGCAGGACCTGCTTGCTCAGGGTCAGCAGGATGCCGTTGGCCGAACTGCCCGGCTTGAGCACGAGGATCGCGGCGAAGCCGACGATGATCGGCATCAAAAGGCAGAGTTCGTAGAGGGGCATCCAGGTGTAGTTGCGGCGCAGGACCTTGGGGTCGCGGGCGGACATCACGGCGGGCCACGCGTGCGGCAGGCACATCAGGCCTACGCCGATCGCGCTGACCAACATGCTTGTGGTGAACCAGACTTGGTCGGCGGGGCCCGCGTGGATCGTCAGCATCTCGGGGTGCAGCTTGTCGATGCGGTGGAACATCGCGCTGACGCCGCCCGCGAAGTGGGAGGGAATGGCGACCAGGAGCACGCCCAGGACGATCAGCATCACGACGTCCTTGAAGTACGACGTCATCGCGACGCCGTGCAGGCCCGCCCACAGGACGAAGGCCACGACCAGAACGCTGCCGATGATCATGCTCAGGGTGCCGGACGACGAGTTGCCGGTGACCAGCTGGACGATCAACCCCAGCCCGGTGATCTGGAGTTGGAGGTACGGGAGGACGAAGACGACGCCCAGGACGGCCGCGACCGTGCCGAGCAACTTGCTGTCGTAGCGGTCCTCCAGGTAGTCGCCCTGGGTGAGGTAGCCGCGCTCCTTGCCCAGCGACCACAGGCGCTTGGCGAGGAAGAACAGCACCATGTAGCCGATGGGGACGTACGGGAGGGCGTACAGGGCCGCCACTCCGCCGCTGAACGCGAGGCCCGCCATGCCGAGGAAGGTGAAGGTGGTGAACACCTCGCCGGCCTGGAGGAACCACATGCTCACCGCGCCGAAGTTCCGTCCGCCGACGGCCCATTCGGACAGGTCGGCGGCGGGCTTGCGGCGGCCGGCGAAGCCGAGGACGCCGATCAGCACGATGCCGGTGAACGTCATGATCAGGATGGTCGTCACTTGTCGGTCCCCCCGGCGGCGATCGTGGTGGTGTCGGTGGTGTCGGTGGTGTCGCCGGTCTCGGTCGACTCGGCTGTCTCGCGGGCCATCTGACGCTCCGTCAGCAGCAGCGCGGGCGTGCACATCACGCACCATGCCGCGCCCCACACGAGCATCCGGGGCAGGCCGAACCACAGCCCGTCGGTGTTCACGAACGGCAGGAAGGGCATCACGGCCAGCGCGAGCGCCGGCACGGCGGGGATCAGGTGGTAGGGGCGCACTACGCCTCCTTGGCAAGGGAGTTGAGACGGTCCAGTCGGCGAACGGCGAGTTCGGCGAGCAGGGCGGAGCCGTCGGAGACAACGCTGTCGTCGAAGGCGGCGAGCGGGGAGTGGTTGCCGGGCGCGGTCTCCGGGTCGCCGGTGGTGTCGGCGCCCAGGAAGACGAAGGCGCCCGGCACCCGGTCCAGGACCCGGGAGAAGTCCTCCGAGCCGGTGATCGGGTCGGCCAGCGGCGCGAAGCGCTCCTCGCCGAAGGCCTCGCGGACCGTGTCGGCGAGGAAGTCGTGCTCGGCGACGTGGTTGACGGTGAGCGGGTACTCGGGGACGAAGTCGACCTCGGCGGTGAGGCCGTGGGCGGCCGCGATGCCCTCGCAGAGGCGTACGGCGACCTCGGCGGCGCGCTCGGCGGCGGCCGGGGTGAAGGTGCGGACGGTCGCCTCGAAGACGGCCTCGTCCGGGATGATGTTGCGCCGGGTGCCGGCGTGGAAGGTGCCGACGGTGACCACGACCGGGTCGAAGACGTCGAAGCGCCGGGTCACCATCGTCTGTAGCGCGGTGACCATCTCGCAGGCCACCGGCACCGGGTCCAGCGCGGCATGCGGCCGCGAGCCGTGCCCGCCGGCTCCTGCGACCCGTACGTGCAGGCCCGCCGAGGCCGCCATCAGCGTGCCGGGGCGGGAGCTGAAGACGCCGGTGGGGTACGACGACGAGCTGACGTGCAGTCCGTAGGCCGCGTCGACCGGGCGGCCCGCCGCCGTCAGGACGCCCTCCTCGACCATGTGCCCGGCGCCGTCCCAGCCCTCCTCCCCCGGCTGGAACATGAACACCACGTCCCCGGCGAGGCTCTCGCGCCGGCCGGCGAGCAGCCGGGCGGCGCCGACGAGTCCGGCGGTGTGCAGGTCGTGGCCGCAGGCGTGCATGGCGCCGTCGATGCGGGAGGTGAACTCCGCGCCGGTGCGCTCGGTGACCGGCAGACCGTCCATGTCTCCGCGCAGCAGTACGACGGGGCCCGGCCCGGCGTTGGGTGCTCCGCCGCGCAGGACCGCCGTCACGGAGGACAGTGACGTGCCGGTGCTGATCTCCAGCGGCAGTCCGTCCAGCGCGGCCAGCACCTTCTCCTGCGTTCGCGGCAGGTGCAGGCCGATCTCCGGTTCCTGGTGCAACGCCCGGCGCAGGACGGCCAGTTCGCCCTGGAGCTCGCGTGCGTCGTCTCTCAGAGTCATCCCGTTCCCCTCGTAGGTCACTCCCGCAACTCCAGGACGCTGCCCAGCCGGGCGGACGCTCGTGCGCCGGGCGCCGTACGGAACGCGCTTCTGGTCGGCAATGATGAGAGGGCGGTGCATCACCGCAGCAAATTCTGGAGAGATCCGCCGTACGACGACCGCCAATCCGAGGGATCCGCCATGCTGTCCGAATCCGACCTCGCTCTGGTCAACGCGTTGCAGCTCCGGCCGCGCGCCCCCTGGTCGCTGATCGGCAGAGCGCTGGGGGTGGGGCCGGTGACGGTCGCCCGGCACTGGGACCGGCTGGTCGAGCGGCGTGAGGCGTGGCTGACCGCCTATCCGGGCGCGGCGGTGGGGGAACGGCTGGCCTTCGCGTTCGTGCAGGTGGACTGCGCGCCCGGCGAGGCGATGCGGGTGGCGCGCACGGTGGCCGGCGACGCGCAGTTGACCGCCGTCGACTATGTGGCGGGGCCCTGCGATCTGGTGCTGCATCTGGTGGCGTCGAGCCTGGAGGGGGTGTCCCGGTATGTCGTCGACCGGGTCTCGGGGCTGCGCGGCGTGGTGGGGACGCGGACGTTGGTGGCGCCGCGGATGTATGCGGAGGGAAGCCGGTGGCAGGTGCGGGCGATCTCGCGTGAGCAGCGGGGGTTGCTCATGGCGGCGGAGCCCTCGTCCTCGCCGGGGATGTCGCCTCGGTTCGGGGAGCTGGACCGGGATCTGTTGCTTGCCCTGGGGGAGAACGCCCGTGCCTCGCATGCGGAGTTGGCTTCGCGGCTGGGGGTTGGCGCGAGTACCGTCCGGCGGCATTTGGGGGCGGCTCTGGCGGGTGGGGTGATTCGGTTGCGGTGTGAGATCGCTCGGTCTCTGTCGCCTGCGCCGGTGACGATGTTGTTGTGGTTGCGGGTGCCGCCGGATCAGTTGGAGCGGTCGGCTCGGACGCTGGGTCGGTTTCCTGAGGTGCGGATGTGCGCGGCGGTCAGTGGGGCGGCGAATTTGCTGGTCGGGGTGTGGTTGCGGTCTGCGGGGGATGCGGTGGGGTTGGAGAGCGAGATGGTGGCGAAGTTGTCCCGGTTGGAGATTGTTGATCGGGCGGTGACGTTGCGGCCGGTGAAGTTGGG
>NZ_JBLTJC010000554.1:0-5299 GCF_048158785.1 Streptomyces colwelliae
CTCCCCCCACCACGAACTCGAACCCACCACCCGTACACCCGCATAAGCACGGAAGAGAAGGAAGCCCATGGCAACGACCACACCAGCCGGTGTGCGGGCTCACGCCAAGCACGGAGGGGCATCCCCCGCTGCCCCCGACGGCGCTCCGATGACGCACCGGCAGATCATGGAGTCGCTCTCCGGGCTGCTGCTCGGCCTGTTCGCCGCGATCATCTCCTCGACGATCGTCACCAACGCCCTGCCGACCATCATCGGCAGCCTGGGCGGCGGCCAGGAGGCCTACACCTGGGTCGTCACCGCGGCCCTGCTCTCCATGACGGCCTCGGTGCCACTGTGGGGCAAGATGGCCGACCTGGTCAGCAAGAAGGCCCTGGTCCAGATATCCCTGGTCATCTACATCATCGGCTCGGTCGTCGCCGGCTTCGCGCAGAACCCGGCGATGCTGATCGGCGCCCGGGTCATCCAGGGCCTCGGCGCCGGCGGTCTCTCCGCCCTCGTCCAGGTCGTGATGGCCGCGATGATCGCCCCGCGCGAGCGCGGCCGGTACTCCGGCTACACCGGCGCCACGTTCGCGGTCGCGACCGTCGGCGGTCCGCTGCTCGGCGGCGTGATCACCGACACCTCGTGGCTCGGCTGGCGCTACTGCCTGTTCGTCGGCATCCCCTTCGCGCTGATCGCGCTGATCGTGCTTCAGAAGACGCTGAACCTCCCGGTCACCAGGCGGAAGGTCAAGGTCGACTGGACCGGCGCCTTCTTCATCACCGCGGCCGCCTCGCTGCTGCTGGTCTGGGTGACCTTCGCCGACGACAAGTACGAGTGGCTGTCGTGGCAGACGTACGCGATGGTGGGCGGCACGTTCGTGCTGGCGCTGCTGTTCGTGTTCACCGAGACGCGGGCGAGCGAGCCGATCATCCCGCTGCGCCTGTTCCGCAACCGCACCGTCTCGCTGGCCTCGCTGGCCTCGCTGTTCGTCGGTATCGGCATGTACGTGGGCGTCGTCTTCTTCTCCCAGTACTTCCAGCTGGCCCGCGACAAGTCGCCGACGATGTCCGGTGTCATGACGATCCCGATGATCGGCGGCCTGTTCGTCGCGTCGATGGTCTCCGGCCGGTTCATCACCAAGACCGGCCGCTGGAAGGGCTGGCTGGTCGCCGGCGGTCTCTTCCTCACCGCCGGTCTGGGCCTGCTCGGCCTGATGCGCTACGACACCCCGTACTGGGAACTGTCCATCTACATGGCCATGCTGGGCATCGGCGTCGGCACGATGATGCAGAACCTGGTCCTCTCCACGCAGAACCAGGTCACCCCGAAGGACCTCGGCGCCGCCTCCTCCACGGTGAGCTTCTTCCGCTCGCTCGGCGGCGCGGTCGGCGTCGGTGTGCTCGGCTCGGTCATGTCCGGCCGGATCACGCACTACGCCAAGGACACCGTCGCCTCCCTGGACCCGCAGTCGCAGGCCGCCGCCGCGAAGGCCGTCGGCAGCAGCGCGCTGCCCGACATGGACGCCCTGCCCAGCACGGTCCGCACCTGGCTGGAGAGCGCCTACGGCCACGGAATCGCCGACGTGTTCCTGTACGCGGCGCCCTTCGCGCTCATCGCCTTCATCGTCGTCATGTTCATCAAGGAGGTCCCGCTGCGGACCTCCGGCGGGCTGGCCCAGGCGGCCGAGGAGGCCGTGGGCGTGCTGGACGCGGCCGAGATCCCCGCGCCGGCAGAGCAGAAGGTCCCCAGCCGGGCGGCCGAAGGTACCGAGCAGCAACTCGCCGCCGTGGCAACGGTGGTGGGGGAGGAGACCGCACCCGTGACCGCATCCGACTCCGCACCCGTCCCGGGTGGGATTCCCGTCCGCGGCTTCGTCCGGGGCACCGAGAGCGTGCCCGTACCGCAGGCCGCCGTCACCCTGATCTCCCTCGGGGGGCGCCAGTTGGGCCGCTCGGTCACACAGGCGGACGGCTCCTACGCGCTGGACGCGCCGAGCGTCGGCTCGTACGTCCTGATCGCCTCCGCCGACGGCTTCCAGCCGCAGGCGTCCACGGTCGTCGTCAACGGCGCCGAACCGGTGTCGTACGACGTGCTGTTGAGCGGTACCAGCGGTCTGAACGGGATCGTCCGGGCGGCGGAGACGGGGCTGCCCGTCAAGGACGCGATGGTCATCGTGACGGACGTGCGCGGCGACCTTCTGTCCACCGGAACCACCGGTGAGCAGGGCGAGTTCACCTTCGCGGAGCTGGTGCCGGGTGCCGTGACCCTCGCGGTGAACGCCGCCGGGTACCGGCCGCGCGCGCTGCCCGTCGAGGTCGGCGGCACCGGCGTCACCCGGGTCGAGATCGACCTCGACTCCGGTGCCCAGGTCCAGGGCGTCGTTCGCGCCCCGCACGGCCCGCTGGCCGACGCCCGCGTGACCCTCGTGGACGCGGCGGGCAACGTGGTCGGCACCGCCACCACCGGGACGGACGGGGCGTACGCCTTCACCGACCTGAGCGGCGGCGAGTACACGGTGATCGCGACGGGCTACCCGCCGGTCGCGACCGCCCTCACGGTGAACGGCCGCGGAGCCGACGGCCACGACATCGAACTCGCCCACCCCGGTGAGTAGTTGATACCCCGGCCTGCGCAACGCGTCCCGAGCGGAGGCGTGTTGCGCGGGCCGGTCTCATTTCCGCCGATCCACGGCTGTACGGCTAGGAGTTACAGAGACATGGGACTGACCGCGAAGATCCGTACCCGCGACGGATGGGCCGTGTCGCACGCGGTCGTCACGGTGACCGACATGACCGGGGCACAGGTGCTGCGGGCCGAGGCGGACGTGGAGGGCGCGGTGCGGGACGTGAACCCGCTGGCGCCCGGGCCGTACACCGTGATCGTGACCGCCGTCGGGTACGCGCCCGCCGCCGCCACCGCGATCGTCACCGCGAGCGGGCGGGCCGAGGTCGGCACGGTGACGCTGGCGCGGCAGGGCGGTACGGAGTTGCCGCCGCCCGGGCCGTGGACGGTCGACCCCGCCCACTCCACGGTCGGCGCGGTCGCCCAGCATCTGGGGATCTCCAGCGTGCGTGGCCGTTTCACCGACTTCACGGCGTCGGTCGAGATCGCGCCCGACGACATCGCCAAGTCCCGGGTGGAGGCGGTCATCCGGGCCGCGTCCATCGACACCGGCAACGGCATGCGCGACGACCATCTGCGGTCGGCGGACTTCCTGGACGTGGCCCGCTACCCGGAGATCACCTACTCCTCGACGGGTCTGACCCCGGCCGGCTCCGACCGCTGGACCGTCCACGGCGAGCTGACCCTCCACGGTGTCGTACGGCCCGTCGACCTCGACCTCGCCTACCTCGGCACCGGAGCCGACCCCTGGGGCGGCACGCGCGCCGCGTTCCGGGCGACCACGGAACTGCACCGCGAGGACTTCGCGATGAACTACAACCAGGTCGTGCAGGCGGGGATCGCGGCGATCGGTACGACGCTCAAGGTCGAGCTGGACGTCCAGGCGGTGCAGGGGGACGCGTTGCCGCAGGCGTAGTGGCGTGGGCTGCGCCTAGGCTGGCCGTATGGCTTCGAACATCGCGAGCAACACCTCTGTGTCCCTGGACGAGCTGCTGGACTTCGTACGGCCCCGGCACCGGGCGATCCTGCTGACCCGGCGGGCGGACGGGAGCCCGCAGGGGTCACCGCTGACCTGTGGGGTCGACGACTCGGGGCGGATCGTCGTCTCCACGTACCCCGAGCGGGCCAAGACCCGTAACGCCAAGCGGGATGCGCGGGTCAGCGTGATCATCCTGAGCGACGAGTGGAACGGGCCGTGGGTCCAGATCGACGGCACGGCCGAGGTCATCGACTCGCCGGAGTCCGTGGAACCCCTCGTCGAGTACTTCCGGAACATCTCCGGGGAGCATCCGGACTGGGACGAGTACCGGGCGGCGATGGTGAAGCAGGGCAAGTCGATCGTGCGGGTCACTCCGGAGCGGTGGGGTCCGGTTGCCACCGGCGGTTTTCCGGCGCGGCTCGTAGAAGGCTGAGGTGGTGCTGGGGGCTCTGCCCCCAGACCCCCGATCGGCCCTGAAGGGGCCTCGTCCTCAAACGCCGGACGGGCTGAGTAATGCCGGCCTGGGTTGAAAGGCGAGCTGATTTTACCGGCCCGGGTTGAAGGGCCCGCCCGGCACTCAAGCCCGCGACGGGCCGTCTTTGCCCCCGTCCCGTTTCACCATCGCCTCGATTCCCGCCACCAGCAGGTCCAGGGCGAAGGTGAAGTCGCGGTCCATCATCTCCGCGACCGTGTCGCCGCCGCGGGCCGCCATGAGTTGCTTGGACTCCTCCACGATCTCGGCGGTTGTCGGGGCCCCGTCGAGGGTCGTCATGGCGTGCCGGAAGTAGTCGTCGGGGGTCATGCCGGTGTCGGCGACGCGGGCGAAGAAGTGGCCCTCGATCGTGCCGTAGCCGTAGACGAACTGGAAGACCGCCGAGATCGCGCCTGTCAGGCCGTGCTCCGGCAGGCCCGTGCGTCGGATCACCCGCTGGACGACACGGGAGAAGGCCAGGGAATTCGGGCCGATGTTGAGGAAGGTGCCGGCGAGGGGCGACAGCCAGGGGTGGCGGACGAGCAGGGACCTGTACTCCGTTGCCAGCATGCGGAGTTGGTCGCGCCACTCCTCGCCCTCGGACGCCGGGTCGGGCAACCGCAACTCCCCGAAGACGGCGTCCAGGGCGAGTTCCAGGAGATCGTCCTTGGTGTCGACGTACCAGTAGACGGACATCGCGGTCACGTTCAGCTCGGCGGCGAGCCTCCGCATGGAGAACTTGGCCAGGCCTTCGGCGTCCAGCAGTCGTACGGTGACTTCGGTGATGCGGGTGCGATCGAGGCCGGGTTGCCCTCCACCGCCGCGCCCGCTCCGGCGCGTCTTCGTCTCAAGCCAGACACTGGTGCGCGCGGAACGCCCCGACGGCGGCGATGTCTTGGCCATGACGCACCTTCCTCAGCATTTCAGTCCCGGGCCACTGTATTTAGGGGCGCGAGGAACTGCGCGACCAGCCACAACGCACCCGCAGACACTACTGAGCGACCACCACCTCCGAGTCTGCCCGCTCCGCCCGCCACAACAACGCCGCCGCAAGCAACCCTCCGGCCAAAACAGCGGCCGCCCCCACCAACTGACTGGCCTCCAGCCCCGCAGCGAAGGAATCGGTCACCCTCCGCCTCTCCTCGGCCGAAGACGCCGCCGCCAAGCCGACCGGCAGGGACACCGCCGCGAAACGAGAACTCAGCACCGCCCCCAGCACCGCGACCCCCAACCCGTTCCCGAAC
>NZ_JBLTJC010000555.1:0-5263 GCF_048158785.1 Streptomyces colwelliae
GACAACACCACGTCCGCATACCCCTCCGCCCCCAGCCGCCCCAACGCCTGCTGATGCAACTGCTCAACCGGCGGACGCCACCCGCTGCGCAGAATCGTCGCGACCGCCTTCATGTACGCCGGGACGGCCACGCTGCGCCGAGCGGGAGGCGGTGCGATGCGACCGTAAACGGCGTTCGTGCGGCCCGAGTCGAGCGGATGGGTGTGCAGCCACTGCCAGGTCTCCGCGTCGGTGTGGAGGTCGAGCAGCAACGTCGTCGTCCCCGGTGCGCGCAACCGCAGCTCCTCCCGGACCCAGGCCCACGGAAACGCGGTGTAACGGACGGTCGCCGGAGTCGTCCGCGCCAGCGCCAGATGCGGAAGGTGCTGTTTCCGGTCGAGTTGGAGCTGACCGGTGACGAACACGGTCAACGGCCCCGGTGCCGTGGCGGCGGCACGCAACCGCGTCAGCACGGCCTGCGGCTCCAACGGGTCGGCGAGTTCGACAACGTTGGCGGTGTCCGTACCGGACAGCACGGCGGGGTCGACGGCCGCGAGCACGGGGAGTACGGAGGCCGCGTCCACCAGCCGACCCTTGCCGACCGGCGAGGCCGCGAGCAGCAACACCGTTCCAGGCATACGCCCTCCCCCGAACCGTCGAACACGGCGACCACGTCGTTCACTTCGTACCGCAGCACCGTAACCTCTGCCCAACCTCTGCTGCTGCAAAGGGTGATGTCAGGACCGCCGTACCGCGAAGATCGTGGTGTCGTCGGCGAGATGTCCGCCACTGTGGCGCAGGGTGCTGTCACGGACGAAGGCGACGAGGCGGTCCGGGTCGGCGAGCCGCGGATCGACGGAAACGGCTTCCGTGACAAGGGACTTGAGGGGATAGAAGACCCCCGCCCCGTCCCGCGCCTCCGTCACCCCGTCCGTGACGACGAGGAGGGTCTCACCGGGCGCGAGGCTGATCCGGAGTGTCGGCGGCGGCCCGTCCATGTGGGCCAACTCGCCCAGCCCGAGCGGGAGTCCGTGCCCGGGCGGCAGGGACCGTACGCCGTGCGGGCCGACCACGAGCGGGGGTTCGTGACCGAAGTTGACGACCTCGACTGTGTCCGGTTCGGCGACGGGGAAGCTCAGCAGGACGGCTGTCGCGAACCGGTCGATGCGGTCGTCGTCCTCACGGTCGAGGGCGGCGAGATGCAGCCCGTGCCGGTGGATCCGGGTCTCCAGCCGCGCGGCGACGGTAGCGAGCTCCGGCTCGTGATACCCCGCCTCACGGAACGTGCCGAGCAGCGCGGCCGCCGCCTCCACCGCGCCGAGGCCCTTGCCCTGGACGTCACCGACGAGGGCGCGGGTGCCGTGCAGGCCGGGCTGGATGTCGTAGAAGTCGCCGCCGACGCGGGCGAAGGCGTCCGCGGCGAGGTAGACGGCCGCGTGGTCGAGGCCGCCCCAGCCCGGCGGCAGCGGGCGCAGCAGCGTGCGGCGGGTGGTCTCGGCGACGTCCCGCATGTGCAGCATGCGGCGCTCGCCCCGGACCCGGACCGCGCAGGCCAGCACGGCGAGGACGCCGCCGACGCCGACGAGGATGAAGTCGGGCAGGCCGGTCTGGTACTGGCGCGGCCAGGCGTGGTCGGCGAGGACGTAGGTGGCCAGGCCGAGCACCGCGAACACGGCCGTGCCGCGCACCCCGCAGATCGCCGCGGCGATCCCGGGCACGAGCACGATCCACGAGACGGTCCGGAACTCGCCGGCGGTGTACCAGTCGACCAGCAGGATCGTGACGAGCACGAGCAGCGGCGGTATCCAGGCGACGCTCCGCCCGCGCACCCGCAGCAGATGCTGACGCCGGATCGCGTCGGGGTCCCCGGCGCGGAGCAGCCGGTCGAACGAAGAGCGCCCGGGGTCGGCGTGGCGCACCCGTCCGAGCCTCGATCCACGACGGCGCACGACCGTTAGTACGCGACCGACATCCGGCCGCGCGGGTGGGCGTGCCGCTCCAGTTCGTCGACGAAGGCGACCGCGTAGTCCTCGGCGCTGATGAGACTGCGGCCCTGGTCGTCGGTCATGAACTGGTCCCCGCCGAGGCGGAAGCGGCCGGTGCGGGTGCCCGGCGCGATCTCGGCGGCGGGGGAGACGTACGTCCAGTCAAGGCCGTCATCGAGGCCGCCGTCCAGGCCGCGGTAGTAGGCGAGGACGTCGCGGTGGGCGTGGGCCTCCGGGAGGTAGGCCTCGGGGAAGCCGGGCTGGTCGCTGAGGGCCTGCCCGGGGGCGACCTCCAGGCCGCCGGCGCCGCCGACCACCAGGAGCCGTCCGACACCGGCCGCGCGGACGCCCGCCACGAGCGCCTCGTTCAGGGCGAGGAAGGGGCCGCGCGGGTCGCTGCCGTCGCGGGGCGGTACGCACGCGGAGGCGACCGCGTCGGCGCCGCGCGCGACCTCGGCGACCTTCTCCGGGTCCGACGCGTCGGCCGCCGTGGCGGTGACCCCGGGGACGGGCGACTGGCCGGAGCGGCTGACCGCCAGGACCTGGTGTCCGCGGGCCGACGCCTCCGTCGCGATCCGGCTGCCGACCATGCCGGTGGCGCCGAAGAGTACGAGCTTCATGCGCCCCAGCGAAGCACGGGGCAACGGAGGCCGCACGCCGACTTGCCACCGCCTCCGCCGGGGTGTGCATTGGTAGTACGGGGAGAGAGAGGAGTGCTCTCATGGCTCATGCGGCACCCACGCCCGGCGGAATGACCGGCCCGGGCAACAGCACCGGCCGTAGCGGAACAACCGGCCGGGGCGGATTCACAAGCAATCTGCCCGACATCTTCGACGCCCGCGTCCACCGCGTGGCGAGGGTCGCGATCCCGGTCGTCCTGGGGCTCGTCTACGGCTACTGGGCGGCGGCCAACCGTCGCAGTGGCGGCCCCATCACGGGCTGGAACATCCTGTTCGGCTTCGTGACGGCGCTCGCGTTCATCGTGCTGTGCCTGGCGGTGGCCCAGTTCGCGCCGCTGCTGAAGCGCGAACTGCACTCGCTGGTCAAGTCCGGCTTCGCGGGCGCGGCACTCGGCTTCCTCTACAGCCAGACCGGCGAGAGCGTGCTGCGCTCCACGGCCATCGGTCTCGCGACCACGGCCGCCGTCTTCCTGGTCTTCTTCTACCGCTACTACACACGCGAGGACGGAGAGGGCAACCGCGTCCGCTGACCCGGCACGGCAACACATGGGCCCCGGCACCGAGTTGGTGCCGGGGCCCACAAGTTGCCGTCTCCCTACGGCGCCCAGTTCCAGATGCCGCCGCCGGTCGACGAACCGGAGGAGCTCCAGCTCCACGAGCCCGAGGCGCTCCACGACCCGGAGGCCGAGGTGCTCCACGAGGACGAGCTGTCGTCGTTCCAGTTCGGGTCGTTGTTCCAGTTGGAGTTGCCCTCATTGCCGCTGCCGCCGTCCTTCCAGCCCGGACACGGGTCCGAGCAGGACGGCACACGCTGGCCGCCGGTGTCGACGAACGCGGCGCTGGCCCAGGCCTGCGCGCCGACGAGCCAGTACCAGTCGGGATTTCCGTTGACGCTCTGTCCCCTGACCACGCATTGGACGCGGTCCTGACTGCCCGGTGAGAGCGAGTCGACGACGGGGGACCGGGTGGTGGGCGATTCCCGCACGTTCAGATCGGTGCGGGAGACGATCGTGCCCCAGATCGGACTGCCGCCACCGCCGCCACCGCCATGTCCTTCGGCGTACGTGGACGGTGCTGACGGTGCTGCCGCCGCCGTGGTGCCCGCCGCCGCGACGGCGAGGGTGCCACCGGTGAGCAGGGCCGCGGCCAGAGTCCGCAGGGCCGGAGTGGTGCGCATGTTCGGCCTCCTTCTCCCCAGCTCCAGGAAACACCCGTTCGGGTGAAGCCTCCACCGGAGAGCGGACTCCCCAGTTCCGCCAAGGCTTCCGCGACCGGGCCCGCCCATTCGGCTTGACATTTAACCCATACGCAGTCAAAAACGGCCGACGCGCTCGCGTACGACGCCCCCCGGCCGTGTCCTGAGGAGGTGCCCCCACGTCTCCGGAGCGCCCTGTCGGCCGTACTCGTCGCCCTCTCCTGCTTCCTCACGCCCTTCGGCGCGCTGGCGGCCTGGGCGGCGTACGGGCTGACCGACTCCGGCCGCTACGTCACGACGATGGCCCCCCTCGCCGCGGACCCGGCCGTACGGGACGCGATCGCGGACACGGTCGGCGCGGGCATCCTGCGCGAGGTCCAGGTCGGCGGGGTCCGGGTCGGTGGAGTCCGGATGAGCGGGGTCCAGATCAGCGCGACACGGGGCGTGATGGCGCCGTTCGTGCACGACGCGATGCGCTCGTTCACCAAGACCGAGGCCTTCCGCGTGGCCTGGGACGAGGGCAACCGGGTCACGCACGACGCCGTACTGCACGCCCTGGAGGACGAGGGACGGACCGGCACGGTCACCGTCGACCTCGCCCCGGTCACCGCCAGTGTCAAACACCAACTCGCCCGCGAGAACCCGCCGTTGGCGAACAGCATCCCCGTCCGGCACACCGAGGTCGCGGTTCTCCCGGCCGGTGAACTGGGCCCTCTCCGGAAGGAGTTCCACGTGCTCGAGGTCGCCGGCTTCTGGCTCCCCGTGGCAGCCGCCGTCTTCGCCGTCACCGGCATCGCCGTCGCCGTACGCCGCCGTCGCGCGATCACCGCGACCGCGCTCGGCACGGCCCTGGGCGGCGCGCTGCTCGGCCTCGCGCTCGCGATCGGCCGCCACTTCACCGTCGCCGACCTGCCGGCGGAGATCTCCGGGGCGGCGGGCGGCGCGATCTACGACGCCCTGACCTCGACCCTGCGTACGGTCGCCTGGCTGCTGCTGGGCGTGGGCCTGACGGTGGCCGCGCTGGCCTGGCTCACCCGATACGCCCGCCCGGTACGGGAGTTCCTGCTCCTGCGCCTCGTGCGAGACCGGCGAGCGTCCGCAACGCCCGCCGCAGATCGGGCACAGCAGCCGACGCGAGCCCAAGTCTGACCGCGTCCGGGGTCACCTTCGGATCGACGCTGAAGGCGGTCCCGGGCGTGACCGCGATCCCGTGCGCGGCCGCGGCCCCCGTGAACGTGTCGGCCCGCCACGGCGCGGGCAACTCCCACCAGGCGTAATAGGTCAGCGGATCGGCCCGTACGGTGAACTCGCCCAACTCCTCGACGACCAGCCGGTGTCGGGCCGCCGCGCCCTCCCGCTTGGCCGCGACGAGCCGCCCCACGGTCCCGTCCCCCATCCACCGCACCCCGGCCTCCAGCGCGAAC
>NZ_JBLTJC010000556.1:0-5211 GCF_048158785.1 Streptomyces colwelliae
CTGTTACTTCTGACCGGTCTGCGCATCGGCGGTGTCGACTTCACCGCCGAGCTGCACGACAGCCGGCCCGAGCTGGACGAGACGTGGGAGGAGATCGTCGAGGTCCCGTTCCGGCCGGTGTCGGAGGAGACGGTGCTGCGGCAGTGGAACGCGAAGAACTGGTGGGAGCTGGAACTGGAGGAGCGTGACTACCGCGTGCGGTACTCCGCCATCGGCATGGATGCCGGCCACAGCAAGAACGTCCGGGAGGACGACGAGCCGCCGACCGGTACCTGCTCCAGATCTGGCCCGCCGCGCCCGAACCGGCCCGGCTGCTCAAGCAGACCGGCCGCGTGGCCGCCAACTGGCACGCCTTCGCCACGTCACCCGTGGGCTGACCGGCAAGGGGGTCAACGCGCCGCCGCCTCGAACGGTTGAGCGACCCCCGGCAATGGCTGGGTAAAATCCTCATGCGCCGGAATGAGAATCCGGCCTCCCGATGTTGGCCTCCTTGGAGGGAACCGCACGCCCTCCCTCAGGCATGCCCGCAGCGAGGAGGAACGCCACGTGAGCCAGTACGGCAGCAGGCTCGGGCGGCGTTCCGCGGCCTCGTCCGCACGGCTGCGGCTGCACCGCAAGCCTCGCCGCGTCGCCATGCTGTCTGTGCACACATCACCGCTGCACCAGCCCGGCACGGGCGACGCGGGCGGCATGAACGTCTACATCGTGGAGCTCGCGCAGCGCCTCGCCGAGATCAACATCGAGGTCGAGATCTTCACGCGCGCCACCACGGCCGCCCTCCCCCCGACCGTCGAGCTGGCGCCCGGCGTCCTCGTCCGGCACGTCGACGCGGGACCGTACGACGGTCTCGCCAAGGAGGAACTCCCCGCCCAGCTCTGCGCGTTCACGCACGGAGTGATGCAGGCGTGGGCCGGCCACCGCCCCGGGTACTACGACCTCGTCCACTCGCACTACTGGCTCTCCGGTCACGTCGGCTGGCTCGCCGCCCAGCGTTGGGGCGTCCCCCTCGTGCACGCCATGCACACCATGGCCAAGGTCAAGAACGCCAGCCTGGCCGACGGCGACACCCCCGAACCCGCCGCCCGCGTCATCGGCGAGACCCAGATCGTCGCCGCCGCCGACCGCCTCATCGCCAACACGGCGGAGGAGGCCGACGAACTCGTACGGCACTACGCGGCCGACCCCGCCAAGGTCGCCGTGGTGCACCCCGGCGTGAACCTCGAACGCTTCCGCCCGGCGGACGGCCGAGCGGCGGCCCGTGCCCGCCTCGGCCTCCCGCAGGACGCGCTGATCCCGCTCTTCGCGGGCCGCATCCAGCCCCTGAAGGCGCCGGACGTCCTGCTGCGCGCGGTCGCCGTGCTCCTCGACGAGCGGCCCGACCTGCGCTCGAACATCGTCGTGCCCGTCGTCGGCGGCCCCAGCGGCAGTGGCCTCGCCAAGCCCGAGGGGCTACAGAAGCTGGCCGCGCGGCTGGGCATCGCGGATGTCGTACGGTTCAGGCCGCCGGTCGGTCAGGAGCAGCTCGCGGACTGGTTCCGGGCCGCGTCCGTGCTGGTCATGCCGTCGTACAGCGAGTCCTTCGGGCTGGTCGCCATAGAGGCGCAGGCGGCCGGTACGCCGGTGCTCGCGGCCTCGGTCGGCGGCCTCCCGGTCGCCGTGCGCGACGGCGAGACCGGCTTCCTGGTCCAGGGCCACGATCCCGCCGCGTACGCGCGCGTGCTGGGCGCCCTCGCCGACGACCCGCACCTCGCGCCCCGCATGGGCGAGGCCGCCGCCCGGCACGCGCAGTGCTTCGGCTGGGACACGGCCGCCGCGGCCACGGCGGACGTGTACGCGGCCGCGGCGCAGGCCCACCGCCGTCACGTACGCTCGCACCATGGGTGAGGCAGCGGCGGATCAGGACCGGGCGGCGCAGGTCATCGAGGGTTTCCTCAAGGATGCCGAACTCGACTGGGAGAGCCCGGAGTCCGGCACGTTCGTCGTCAAACTCCCCGGCACCCGCAAGCTGTCGACGACCCTCTCCCTCCTCGTCGGCCGCCACTCCCTCTCGCTCAACGCCTTCGTCATCCGCCACCCCGACGAGAACGAGACGGCCGTCCACCGCTGGCTCCTGGAGCGCAACCTCAAGCTGTACGGCGTGAGTTACGCGGTCGATCAGCTCGGTGACGTGTACGTCACCGGCCGGCTGCCGCTGTCCGCCGTCACCGAGGCCGAGATCGACCGCCTCCTCGGCCAGGTCCTGGAGGCCGCCGACGGCAGCTTCAACACCCTCCTGGAACTGGGCTTCGCCTCCGCGATCCGCAAGGAGTACGCGTGGCGGGTGTCGCGCGGGGAGTCGACGCGGAATCTGGACGCGTTCACGAATCTGACCCAGCGGCCGACGAACTGACCTCGATCTGACCCCTGTTCGACCCCTTCCCTGCGACTGGAGCCCCGTGGCATGCTCACCGCCAGCACATTTCTGAACGTCGTTCACATCCATGAAGAGCCGCGTGGGAGGACGTACGTACATGAGCCACACCCGTCTCACCAGACGAACCCTGCTCGGAAGCACGCTGGCCTTGGCGGCCCCCCTGCCGAAACAGGGACCCGGGGGACCTGAGGGTTCCGGGGGTTCCAGGGGTTCCGGAGGCGAAGTCCCGTCCCTCTGGCGGGAGTTCACCCGCACCCCCTTCACCCACCCGCAGATCCCGTACATCGGCAGGGCGGGCTGCCGCACCCGGCACCGGGGAGGCCACTCGCCCGTCCTCGACGTCCGTCGCTACGGCGCCGTCGCGGACGGCGTGACCGACTCCGCCCCCGCGATCAACCGTGCCATCGCCGCTGCCGGTCGGGCCGGCGGTGGCACGGTGCTCATCCCGCCCGG
This sequence comes from Streptomyces colwelliae, assembly GCF_048158785.1. Taxonomy (NCBI): domain Bacteria; kingdom Bacillati; phylum Actinomycetota; class Actinomycetes; order Kitasatosporales; family Streptomycetaceae; genus Streptomyces; species Streptomyces colwelliae. The sequence continues at coordinate 2,867 of NZ_JBLTJC010000556.1, forward strand.
CACCTTCCGCATCGACGACGTGATCCGCGTCGGCCACTCGAACGTGGTGGTCAGGGGTGCCGGCAGTGACCGTACGAAGCTCTACGCGACCAGGAATCTGACGGAGCTGATCGGCGTCTACGGCTCCCGTTACGGCGGCGACAAGTCGTCCTGGTCCTGGGCCGGCGGCCTCGGGACCCAAAGCCTCCCCTGGCCCCGAGCGCCCGTTGGGACTCACTGGTCGCCGCGATCAGGGCGAAGGCCTGGCCCTTCGAGGGCTGGACCGGCAACAGGCGTGACGAATGGCGGCAGTTGACGACCGTCGAACCGGCCCGGCAGGGCGCGTGGACGGTGACGGTGGCGGACTCCTCCCAACTGAAGCCGGGCGAACTGGTGTTGCTCCGCCTCGCCGACGACGCCGCCCACACCCTCCTCCAGCACATGGCGGGCGGCGGCCCCGGCCCCGAGGCGTACTACTGGGACGACAAGACGAAGCTGCTGTCGTACGTCCCCTACGAATGGCCGGTCCGCATCGCGCACGTCCACGGCCGGAGGGTCACGCTCGAACGCCCCCTCCCGCTCGACGTACGCCCCGAATGGAACCCCCAACTGACAACCCACGTACATGAGTTGACGGGCTCGGGGGTGGAAGGCCTGACCCTGGAGGCCGTCGAGACCCCGCAGCAGCCGCACCTCCTCGACAAGGGCTACAACGGCGTCGTCCTCCAATGCGCCTACGACTGCTGGCTCGACGACGTGACGGTCCGTCATGTGGACAACGGCTTCGGCCTGGTGGCGGCGTCGGCGTGCACGCTACGCGGTACGACGGTGGCGGGCCGCGGCTCCCACCACCCCTACTTCTGCCGCGAGGGCTCGCACGACAACCTCGTCGAGGACTTCACGATCGAGGAGCGCACGGTCCCGGCCCCGGCCAACACCCAGCTCCACGGCATCAACGTCGAGGGCCTGTCGTCGTACAACGTCTGGTCGCGCGGCGACATGCGCATGGGCACCTTCGACAGCCACCGCGGCCTGCCCTTCGCCGACGTCCGCACCGACATCACCGTGCACAACGACGGCCGCCACGGCGGCGACGCGAACGCCGGTCCGCTGTTCGGCGCCCGCTTCACCCACTGGAACATCCGCGTCACGAACGGCCGCGCGGGCTTGATGAAGATCGACGGGCTGGCGCCGTACAGCGCGACCGTCGGCCTCAACACGGTCACCGAGTTCGACCAGATCGACGTCCCCGACTTCACCGGTGACCTGCACTCACGGCTGGAGCTCTACGGCACGACGGGGGTCGTATGGCCGCGGAATCTGTACGAGGCGCAGCGCGAGCTGTGACGCACGCGTGAGCTCATGCGCGCCGCAGGACGTCGTAGCCGATGAAGTCGAACATGCGGGTGCCGGTGGGGAGTTGGCGGGGTTCGCCGGTGAAACGGTGGGCGCCGACGGACTGGGGGATCGAGGGGTCCGACACCCACAGGCGCTCGAAGCCGCGCTCCTCCAGCCAGGCGCAGACCTGGGGGACGAGGTCGGGGGCGAGATCGCGGCTGCGGGTCCAGACGAGGGTGCCGCCCGTCCGGCACAGCGCGGTGCAGTGGTCGAGGACGCGCTCGACATCGGCGTCGGAGATGTTGCCGAGGAGGCCGCACGCCAGGACGAGGTCGGCGGGTGCGAGGTCGGCGTACTGATCCGTCAACGAGGCGTCCCCGGCGACGACTTCGACTCCGGAGAGACCGGCGGCGCGGGCGGCCCGGGTCGCGACGTCCACGTTGCGCTCGTCCAACTCGACCAGCCGGGCGCGGACTTCGGGCCCGCGGGGATGGTCGGCCAGTACGCCGATCAGGTCGTGGCCCTGTCCGGCGCAGAGGCTGATCGCGGTGAGCGGGCCCGGCGGGGCGGTGTCGAGGGCGAGTCGGAGGCGTTCCTGGATGAGGGCCAGACGGCGGCTGAGGTAGGAGTCGGGGGAGTCGTAGGCGTCGTGCCATTCGTGCCAGTCCATGCGCGGAATCTAGCTACGGCGTTGATCGCTGTCGCGTAAATAACGCCCCGGCGTGACCCCCACCAACTTCCGGAAATGGCGGGTGAGATGGGACTGGTCGTAGAACCCGGTCACCGTCGCCACCTCGCCCGGCGGGCGGCCGTCGAGGAGGAGCCGGCGGGCGCGGTCGACGCGGCGGGACATCAGGTACTGGTGCGGTGCGATGCCGTACGCCCCGCTGAACGCCCGTACCAGATGGGCGGGATGGGCGTGCACGAGCCGCGCGGCCTCGTCGAGGGTGATGCCTTCGGTGACGTTCTCGTCGAGGAGTTCGCGTAGGTCGCGGGCGAGGGTGGGGCCGGTTGTAGTTGTAGGGGTG
>NZ_JBLTJC010000557.1:0-5136 GCF_048158785.1 Streptomyces colwelliae
TGGTGAAACAGCCGGTAGAGATACGTGAGGTGCTGGGCGGCTGGGTCCGTACGAGGAGGTCGAGCCAGTCCCGGGCCGCCTCGCCGGCGAAGCCCGCCCAGGGGCCGGGGTCGTGGCTGAGGGACAGCAGGAAGGCCTCGTACGTCAGCCGCACCATGGGGCGTTGCTCCGGTGCGGAGAGGAAGGTCCACAGGCTTTCGGCCAGGGCGTCGAAGCCGTCGCCGGGCGTGCCGGCCGCGTTGTCCGGCTCCGCCAGGACCGCTGCCATCATCGCGAGCTGCTCGTGGCGGGCCCGGGCGAGCAGTTGCCGCAGGAGCTCGTCCTTGCTGCCGAAGAGGTAGAGCAGGACGCGCGGGCTGGTGCCCGTGGCGGCGGCCAGGGGGCGCAGGGACAGGCCGGTGAGGCCGTGTTCGAGGAGGTAGGCGTAGCAGGCGTCCAGGAGTTCGGTGCGCCGGGGCGAAGACAGGGGTGGCGGCGATGGCAGCGATGGCGGTGATGACGGTGTCGTACCCACTGCGCTACCGTAACTGAAACGAGTGTTTCAGTGCCGGATCTGGTGGAGGTCGCGGGATGGGTGGCCACGACGACTTCGCGCTCGGCGGGCGTACGGCCCTGGTGACCGGCTCGGTGCGCGGGCTGGGCCTGGAGATGGCGCGGGGCCTGGCCAGGGCGGGCGCGCGGGTGCTGATCAACGGGCGGGATCCGGCCACCGCGGCGGCGACCGTCGCCGCGTTGCGTGACGAGGGGCTGGACGCCTCGGCCGCCGTCTTCGACGTGACGGATCGTGCGGCGGCGCGGGAGGCGATGAGCGGGCTCGGGGACATCGACGTGCTGGTCAACAACGTCGGGCAGCGGGACCGGCGCGGGCTCGACGCCATGACCCCGGACGAGCTGGCGCACATGCTGGACGTCCACCTGACCTCGGCGTACGCACTGAGCCGTACGGTCGCCGAGGGGCTGGCCGCGCGCGGCACCCCGGGCCGCATCATCAACGTCTCCTCGGTCATCGGCCAGTTGGGCCGCGCCGGGGACATCGCCTACGCCACCGCCAAGGCCGGCCTCGACGGGCTGACCCGGGCGCTGGCCGCGGACCTGGGGCCCAGCGGTACGACGGTCAACTCGGTGGCCCCGGGGCCGTTCGCGACCGAGGTCAACGCCGGGCTGGCGGACGACCCCGAGTGGGGCCGGTGGCTCAAGAGCCGTACCGCGCTGGGGCGTTGGGGGCGACCGGCGGAGATCGCCGGGATCGTGGTGTTCCTGGCGGGCGACGCGGCGTCGTTCATCACCGGGCAGACGATCGCGGTGGACGGCGGGATCACGACGACGTTCTGAATCGTCCCGGTCTCCGTGGCCCCTGCTCCGGTCTCCGTGGTCCCCTCGGTCGGTCTCCGTGGTCCCCTTCGGTCAGTCTCCGGGGCCCCTCAATTCCAGGTGCGCGCCTGGGCGTTGAACACGGCCGGGTCGCTGTGCACCGGCAGGACGCAGAGCAGGTGGCCGCCGGGGGCGCGCAGTACCCGGCACTCCAGCCAGCGGGCGGTCTCGGTCGCGCCGAGGGTGAGCAGGCGGGCGGTCTCCGCCGCCACGTCGTCGGTCTCGATGTCGATGTGGAAACGGGGGTTGGGATCGTCGATCGACTGAACCGCCGTGACCAGGCCGGGAATTGCCTCGTGGAGCGTGGTGAACTGCTCCTCCCCGGGGACCGGTTCCGCCGGGGTGCCGAGTGCCGCCGACCAGAAGGCCGCCGCCGCGGCGGCCTCGGGGCCCGGGGTGTCGATCAGGAGGGCGTAGACGCGGCTTCTATGCACCGTCCGGCCCGATTCCCTTGGTTTCCTGGCCTGTTGTGTCCGCCGTGTCCGCCGCGTCCTCCAAGCCCTTCATGCCCTCCACTCCCTCCACTCCCTCCACGAAGTGGTCGAACTCGCCTGCCTGTACGCCGAGTACGAAGGCGTCCCACTTGCGGCGGTTGGTGGTGACGACGTTCTCCGGGTCGCTGGTCTCGCGGATGTAGACCGGGGCCTCGCCGTCGTCGCCCTCACCGAAGGCGAGCTCGATCCAGGGCCCCGGGCCCGTCGCGTCCGGTGGGGCGGCTCGTTCCCAGGTGAGGTCGGGGGGGATGTCGGACACGGGGTTTCCTTCGTCGGGTGCCGGGGAGACGTCGAGTATCGCGCAGGAGAGGCGGGAGGGACGGACGGACAGTACGGTGGACTGACCGCCGGACCGAGCGTCGACCGAAGCGCGAACGCGCTGTTCACAGGGAAATCTCAGTAAGCGTCGACGTCCTTTCTCACCTTCGTGGGACAGAGTGGGGCCCGATGAAGCGCAGCTCACGCATCTCCCGTTCCGCTCGCCTCGCGGGCAACCGCAGGTACGCGCTGTTCGTCGCCGTGGTGACGCTGGCCCTCACCTCGGCGTCCGTGGCGACCGCCGACGACGGCCCCGGGCCCTTCGGCGTGACCACCGTGACCGAGGTGAGCAAACAGAGCCTGCGGGTCGGCGCCCTGTTCGGGGCGGCCCACGCCACCAGCCTCGCCGGTGGGCACCACTGCACCGCGTCCGTGGTGCACAGCGCCGGGCACAACCTCATCGTCAGCGCGGCGCACTGCCTGGACGGCGACCCCGGCGACGTCTTCGTGCCGGGTTACCGGGACGGCAGGGCGCCGTACGGGGTGTGGAAGATCGAGCGGCGGTTCCTGCCGGACGGGTGGTCCAAGGGGCAGGCCGAGGACAGCGACATCGGGTTCGCCACGCTCGTCGAGGTGGGCGGCAAGAACATCGAGGACGTGGTCGGGGCCGACCGGTTCACGACCGGGATGGCGACCGGGGCCACGGCGGTGACCATCACCGGGTATCCCTCCGCCACCGACCAGCCCATCAGCTGCACCAACAAGCCCACCCAGCACAGCGGCACCCAGCAGCGCATCGACTGCCCCGGCTTCCCCGGCGGCACCAGCGGCAGTCCCTGGGTGAACGGGGACCAGCAGGTCGTGGGCGTCATCGGCGGGCACGAGCAGGGCGGACTGACGCCCGATATTTCGTACAGCGTCGTGTTCGGTAAAGAGGCGGCCGAGTTGTACAAGGACGCGACGACTGACCCGTAATAAGGAGCGGTACAAGGCTCCGTCGACGCGCTGAATACGCGTCAGATGTGGTGGAAGCACGGCGAAATGCCGCCACCCTGCCCCGAAATGGCCTTGAACAGGGCTGACATGGGGGAGGGTTGAGCCGTGCGAAAAGTATGGGTGGCCGGTGGGGTCGCGGTTGGGCTGGGGCTCAGCTTTGTGATGCTGCTCGTCGTCGGGGTCTACCTCGTCGCCGGGAACCTCGCGGGCGGGGCCGGCGGCGGGACCGTCGCGCTCGCCAAGGGCGCGGTGCCGACGGCGTACTCGGCGCTCGTGCAGAAGTGGGGCAACCTCTGTCCCGCCCTCAACCCCGCGCTGCTCGCCGCCCAGCTCTACCAGGAGAGCGGGTTCAACCCGAACGCGAAGAGCCCGGCGAAGGCCGAGGGGATAGCGCAGTTCATCCCCGGGACCTGGGCCACGCACGGCATCGACGGCGACGGCGACGGCGTACGGAACGTATGGGATCCGGATGACGCGATTCCGTCGGCCGCGACGTACGACTGCGAGCTCGCCTCGTACGTGAAGGACGTGCCGGGGAACCAGACCGCGAACATGCTCGCCTCGTACAACGCGGGCGCGTACGCGGTCATCAAGTACGGGGGCGTGCCGCCGTACTCGGAGACCAAGAACTACGTGAAGACGATCACGACGCTGTCGCAGAGCTTCGCCGCGCCCGTCAGCCGGGTCGATCCCTCCGAGCAGGCCGCCACCGCCATCACCTACGCCCAGGGCAAGCTCGGCACGCCCTATCTGTGGGGCGGGAACGGTACCGCCGACCAGGGCGGGCGCTTCGACTGCTCGGGGCTGACCAAGGCCGCGTTCGCGAGTGCGGGGATCACGCTGCCGCGTGTCGCGAACGATCAGTACAACGCGGGGCCGCATCCGCAGCGGGCCGAATTGCTGCCGGGAGATCTCGTGTTCTTCTCGGACGACCTCACCAATTCCCGGGCCATCCGGCATGTGGGGATTTATGTCGGCGGCGGGTACATGATCGACGCACCCCGGACGGGTGCTGTGATCCGGTTCGACCCCATTGACACCCCCGATTACTTCGGTGCGACCCGGGTCACCGAAGATGGCGCGAAAGCGCTCCCCACGACGGTGTGAACCGAGCGTGAACCCACCCCCTGAGCTGCGGCGATGAGTCTCTCTTCGATAACGTCTGAGTGATCATTCGGTGGAGGGTGGAACGTATTAAGCGGGCCCGTGCGTTCCTGTTCAGTAATGCGCACGAGAGATGCGCCCGGAACTACGACGAAGGAGCCGCAGCACCATGGCTGTACTCGCCGAATCCGGGTCGAATCCCGACGTCGATCTGCTCTACGACATCAATGGCCTCGCCAAGGACGCGCCGCACTGGTTCGACCGGGGTATGGAGTTCGTCGGTGAGTACGGACTGCTCGTCGCGATGGTGCTGCTCGTGGTGTGGTGCTGGTGGTCCGTGCGGCGGCGGGCGACCGAGGACTCCGCGTCCTCCGTGGCCGCGCTCGTGTGGGCGCCGCTCGCCGCTGCGCTCGCTGTCCTCGTGAACGTACCCATACGCGGGTTCGTGGAGCGGCCCCGGCCGTTCCTCGACCACACCGGGCTCGATGTGCTGATCTCCGGGAAGACCGACTACTCCTTCGTGAGCGACCACGCGACGATCACCATGGCGATCGGGGTCGCGTTGTTCGTCGCGGACCGGCGGTTCGGGGTGGCGGGGATCGGGCTCGCGTTGTTCGAAGGGTTCTGCCGGGTCTATATGGGCGTGCACTATCCGACCGACGTGATCGGTGGGTTCGCGCTGGGTACGGCTGTTGCTCTGCTTCTCTCGCCGGTCGCCATGGCTCTGCTCACGCCGGTGCTGAAGGTGGTCGAGGGCTCGTCGTGGGGCGGGTGGCTGGTTCGGTCGGCCGGGGCGAACAGCTTCGCGTTGGCCCCCGGCGACACCACGATGCTGTTGTCGCCGGACGGGTCCACCGTGATCAGCGCGACCCCGGTCGGCGCACCGCCGACCCGCACGCCCACCGTGTCGACA
>NZ_JBLTJC010000558.1:0-5101 GCF_048158785.1 Streptomyces colwelliae
GTGCGCGGGGTGGGCGGCGGGGGCGTTTCCATGACTGTCTTCAGGACGTCTTTCTATGGGGTCAGTTCTCGCCGGTGGTTCTCACCGGCTCGCTGGTGGTTCTCACTGGCTCGCTGATGGTTCTCACTGGTCGGAGGCGTCGGACTTGTCGACGGCGTCCCACACGTTCGCGTACCAGGGACGGTCGGCCGCTCCCAGTTCCGCGCGCGACTGCTTGGCCGCGTCCGGGTCGATCACGATGTAGCCCGTCTCCCCGGGCATCACATAGTGCAGCCGCTGCCGGATCTGCTGCTCCGCGTACGAGTCGTCCTGCCAGCGTGCCTTGAGGTCGCGGAGCTGCTCGACGCGCTGTCGCGCCTGCTCCTGCTGCCGTTGGAGATCGGAGATCTCGGCGCGCTGGGAGACGTACTGCCTTATCGGGTAGGCGAGCGCCACGATCAGCGAGCACAGCACCAGGGCGAGGAGGGCCGCCCGGCCGGTGAGCCGGGAGCGGCGGGCCTGCCGCTTGGTCTGGGAGCGGTAGACACGGGCCGCCGTCTGCTCGCCGAGCAGCTTGAGCCTGGTCGCGGTGGAGAACCGGTCCCGGTCCTTCACGGCCATGTCCCGCCTCCCCTTCACACGTGCGTACGTCCCCGCACACGGTACGGGACCGGGTGCGGGGACGTACGTACGACTGGCTAAGGCTTAACCCTGTACGGCTCAGCCCTTGCTGTGCCCATGGTCCGCAGAGCGGACGAAGGGGAAGGCTCAGCCCTTGAAACGCGGGAAAGCGGAACGGCCCGCGTACTCCGCCGCGTCGTCGAGGATCTCCTCGATGCGGAGCAGCTGGTTGTACTTGGCGACGCGGTCCGAGCGGGCCGGGGCGCCGGTCTTGATCTGGCCGCAGTTCACCGCGACGGCGAGGTCGGCGATGGTGGTGTCCTCGGTCTCGCCGGAGCGGTGGGACATCATGCACTTGAAGCCGTTGCGCTGGGCCATCTCGACGGCGTCCAGGGTCTCGGTCAGCGAGCCGATCTGGTTCACCTTGACGAGCAGGGCGTTGGCCGTGCCCTCCTCGATGCCGCGGGCGAGGCGCTCGGGGTTGGTGACGAAGAGGTCGTCGCCGACGATCTGGACCTTGTCGCCGATGCGGTCGGTGATGACCTTCCAGCCGGCCCAGTCGTCCTCGTACAGCGGGTCCTCGATGGAGACGAGCGGGTACGCGGAGACGAGCTCCTCGTAGTACTCGGTCATCTCGGCGGCCGAGCGGGACTTGCCCTCGAACTCGTACTTGCCGTCCTTGTAGAACTCGGACGCGGCGACGTCGAGCGCGAGCCCGATCTGCTCGCCGGGGATGTAACCGGCCTGCTTGATGGCCTCGATGATGAGGTCGAGCGCGGCGCGGTTGGACTCCAGGTTCGGGGCGAAGCCGCCCTCGTCGCCGAGGCCGGTGGACAGGCCCTTGGTCTTCAGCACCTTCTTGAGGGTGTGGTAGACCTCGGCGCCCCAGCGCAGCGCCTCGGAGAAGGACTCCGCGCCGATCGGGGCGATCATGAACTCCTGGATGTCCACGTTGGAGTCGGCGTGCGAGCCGCCGTTCAGGATGTTCATCATCGGAACGGGCAGCAGGTGCGCGTTCGGGCCGCCGAGGTAGCGGAAGAGGGGGAGGTCGCTGGCCTCGGACGCGGCGTGCGCGACGGCGAGGGAGACGCCGAGGATGGCGTTGGCGCCGAGCGAGCCCTTGTTGTCGGTGGCGTCCAGGTCGAACATCGCCTGGTCGATCAGGCGCTGCTCGGTGGCGTCGTAGCCGACGAGCTCCGGGCCGATCTGCTCGATGACGGCGAGTACGGCCTTCTCGACACCCTTGCCGCCGTAGCGGTTGGGGTCCCCGTCACGCAGCTCGATGGCCTCGAAGGCACCCGTGGAGGCGCCGGACGGAACGGCGGCACGACCCGTGCTGCCGTCGTCGAGGCCGACCTCGACCTCGACCGTGGGGTTGCCTCGGGAGTCCAGGATTTCCCGGGCTACGACGACGTCGATGGACGGCACGAGCATCTCCTTCTTGGGATCTGACGCGGCTACGGCAACACCGCAGCGGCTCTGCGAGACGAGCCTAACCGGCTCGGGGCGATTGGCCATCCGGTCGGCCGCCTGATGGACAGAACCGAGAGTAAATTGTTTCCGAACGGAACAAAGAGTCCCGCGGAAGAACACGGGGACACAAAAAGCCCCGCCCCGGTGCGTACGGGGGAACACGCACCGGAGCGGGGAGCCCGTGGGGGACGGGGGTGACCCTCACGAGGTCTCCATGATGGACACCACGGATGTGAGGGCGCTGTGGTTCAGCTACGAGCCGCGTATGTCACTTCGGGCTGTCACTTCAGGTGGAGCTGCTGGCCCGGGAAGATGACGTCGGCGTCGTCGATGATGTCCTTGTTCAGCTTGAACAGCTGCTGCCAGCCGCCCTTCACCTTGTGCTTCTCGGCGATGGAGCTGAGGCTGTCGCCCTTGACGACCTTGTACTCGCCGTCGCCCTTCTTGACCTTCTTGCCGGTCGGAGTGGTGACGGTCTTCTTGGCGGCCGGACGCTCGGCGGAGCGGGAGGCGGTCGTGTCACTCGTGGAGCGCTCGGTGGTGCTCTTCGAGGAGCTGGTGCCGGACGAGCCGCTCGACGAGCTGGAGCCGGAGTACGCGGCGCCCGACAGGCCGGTGCCACAGGTGGGCCAGGCGCCCTTGCCCTGGGCGGCGAGAACCTTCTCGGCGACGGCGATCTGCTGGGACTTGGAGGCCTGGTTCGCGGTGGAGGCGTAGGCGGTGCCGCCGTACGCGGCCCACGTCGAGGCGGAGAACTGAAGGCCGCCGTAGTAGCCGTTACCGGTGTTGATGGACCAGTTGCCGCCGGACTCACAGCTGGCGACCGTGTCCCACTCGGACGCGGTGGCGGCGGAGGCGCTGCCGGTGGCCATGAGCGGGGCGGCTATCGCGACACCGGTGACGCCGGCGAGCGTGGCGACGCGGGTGGCTTTGGACGGACGGCGGTGCTTGCCCTTGCTGGAAAACAGCATGGAAAATCCCAATCCCCTCACCGACGCCTGCGAGGTGAGCTGTCGGGTTCGGGCCGTGTGAGTTGCCCGGCCGCGACTCGTACGTCTCGTACGAAGCGCGACTTCACCCCAAGCCGGTTCCGGTCGTCTCTCAACTCCCGGGCCCGGCGCTTACCTTGGGTCCCCCGCTCCTGCCTACGGCGCTTTACGCGACGAATGTTCCCGGAGGCCGCTGGCAGGACTCGGCGTTGCGGCAACCGGACGCTCGTGGTGACGAGCGGCCTTGACCGTAGACAGGGAATCGGCGGAATTTCAAAGACGATCAGGGCTTCTGAGACTCATCCCACACTTTGATCAAACCGGACATTCGGCTCGAAGCGTGACGTGAACTCCCGCCGTTCGCTTGCTACTTTTCGTCCGCTTCCGTACCGACGTCCAAGGTCTGACCGGCGGCGATCTGGGTCGGATCGGCGCCTATCACCTTTTTATTCTCGGCGTAGAGCGCGCGCCATCCGCCGTCGAAGCCAAGGGAGTCGGCGATGGACGCGAGTGAGTCGCCGGCGCGGACGGTGTAGGTCTGCGGCGACACGTTTTCCTCGGCGCTGGCCCCGCGGTGCTTGCCGGTGCTCTGCTGCGTGGTCCGCTGATCGCTCTGCTGGTCGTCGGACTCGCTGAGCGCGCCGGTGTCGACGAGGCTCCACTTGCCCACCGCCTGGGCCGAGTTGTCCGATTCGTCGAGCTTCGGGGAGGCGGCGACCGAGTCGTTGCCCTTCGAAGGGGTGGTGGACTTGTCGGACTTGGCGGAGTTGTCCGTCGCGGTGGGCGAGGGGCTGTCGGTCGACGAGTCGCCGGACACGTCGGACGAAGTCGAGTCCGTGGTGCCGGAGTCGGACAACCCGGAGGAAGCTGACGAGTCGGACGAACCGTCGGAATCAGAGCCGGAGTCGGAGGAGCCGGTCGAGCCCGCCGACGGGGAGTCGCTCGCGACGCCGGTGTCGACGTCCGTCGAACCCGAGGTGGTGGTGAGGCCGGAGATCAGCGCACAGGTCATCCACGGGGTGGTGCCCTTGTCGTCGAGGATCTTCTCGGCGACGGCTATCTGCTGGGAGCGGCTGGCCAGGTCGGCGCTGGGCGCGTAGTCGAGGCCGCCGTACTTGTCCCATTCGTCCTGGGACATCTGCAAGCCGCCGTAGTAGCCGTTGCCGCTGTTCTCGCTCCAGGAGCCGCCGCTCTCGCAGTTGGCCACCTTGTCCCAGGTGGTGCCGTCTGCGGCGTTCGCGGAGGCGGCGCCGAGGAGGGGGATGGCGATGGCGGAGCCGGTCACGCCGGCCGCGACGAGGAGAGCCGGAGCCTGACGGGGGCGACGGTGACGACCGTTCCCGGAGAGCATGCGGAGGCCTTTCGCGTGACAGCGGGGGGACCGCGCGGCGGACGGTGCGGGGGGTGATGCGGGACGCCGCGCTGGTAGGTGAACGTATCCACAGTCGATCACTTGTCACAAGTTAATGCCACGGAGATCACGTGAAGATCACAGAGTTGAGGAACTGTCACTTTCAGGTTTAAGGGGCTGGATTGCCTGTTCAGCGCTGCTCCGGACCACCTGTTCAGCGGTGCTCCGGGGTGAACTCCACGGGGAGGGTGCGCAGTCCGCGCATGATGAGGCCGCCGCGCCAGCGCAAGTCGGCCGGATCCGCGGCGAGTTGCAGGTCGGGGAGGCGGGTGAGGAGGGTGGCGAGCGCGGTCTGGCCCTCCAGGCGGGCGAGCGGGGCGCCGAGGCAGTAGTGGATGCCGTGGCCGTAGCCGAGGTGTTGATTGTCACGGCGCCCGAGATCGAGGACGTCGGGATCGGCGAACCGCTCCGGGTCGCGGTCCGCGGCCGCCAGGACGACGAGCACGGGGTCGCCGGCCGCGATCTCCTGCCCGCCGAGGGCGAGGGGGCGGGTGGCGAAGCGCCAGGTGGCCAGCTCCACCGGGCCGTCGTAGCGCAGGAGTTCCTCTACGCCGGTTTCGAGGAGGTCGCGTTCCCCCGCGGCCAGGGACTTCTCCAGGCGGGTGCGCTGCTCGGGGTGGGTGAGGAG
>NZ_JBLTJC010000559.1:0-5038 GCF_048158785.1 Streptomyces colwelliae
CAGCGCAGGGGCGCCTCGACGACCAGGGGCACGGTGTGGCGTGGCCATTCGGCACCGGTGAGGCTCTCCAGAACGGCGGCGGCGACCCGGACACGAGCTCGGCCCACACGGTCTTGCAGGGGGCCGGTGCCTCATCGACACCCCAACGCTCCGCGGACGCGGCCACGAGCACCAGCCCGCGCCCCGATTCCTCCCACACCGAGGCCGAGTTCGGGACATGGGGGACCCGATCGCCCCGGGCGTCCGTCACCTCGATACGGAGCGTGCCGAATGCGTCGAGCCGTAGGGTCAGCCTGAAATCGCGTCCGGGTACCCGCCCGTGAACGACGGCGTTCGCGGCGAGTTCGGCGACGACGTGTTCCGCGGCGTCGGACGGCAGCCCCCCGTCGGCGAGTTGACGTTCCGTGAGGAGACGGGCGAGGCGGGATCCCCCGCGCGTTGCGGACAACAGCACGGTGAAGTGCCGTACCAGGGAGGCGGCTTGGGTGATTTCTTCGTTCACATCACTCAGCGTGGCCACTCCTGTCTACCCTGAACAGCATTCACGTCGGTACGGAGCGCGACTGTCCGGGTGCTGTCCGGAGTCGTCCGGCTCGTGCACGAGAGGTGGGCGGTGTGGAGGACGAGGAGTCGGCGGCCGTACTGAAGGCGGTAGGCCGTCAGATCAAGATGTGGCGGGAGGCCGCCGGGCTGTCGCAGGCGGAGTTCGGGGTCGAGATCGGGTACAGCGCGGAGATGGTCTCGTCGGTGGAGCGGGGGCGGCGAGCACCCAAGCCGGAGTTCCTCGACAAGGCGGACAAGGTGTTGAAAGCGGGCGGCAAGATCTCCGCGATGAAGGAGGACGTGGAGAAGGCCCGGTACCCGAAAAAGGTCCGGGATCTGAAAAACCTGGAGGACGAAGCCTCAGAGCTGGGGGCTTATGCCAGCCACCACGTCCACGGTCTGCTCCAGACCCCGGACTACGCACGGGAGTTGTACGTCATGCGACGCCCTGCGTACACGGAGGGGGAGATCGATCGGCACGTCACCGCGCGCGTGGCGCGCAAGGCCGTCTTCGAGCGCAAGCCATCACCGCTTCTCACCTTCGTCCAGGAAGAGGTAACGCTGAGGCGACCCCTCGGAGGCAGAATGGTGCTGCGGCAACAGCTCGAACACCTGCTGGAAATCAGCAAGTTGCGACACGTCGAGATCCAGGTGATGCCCAACGACCGCGAGGACCACGCAGGCATGGCCGGATCGCTCCAACTGCTGAAACTCCGAAACGGCAAGACACTCGGGCACTCAGAGGGCCAGCTTCACAGCCGTCTGATCAGCGACGCCAAGGAGGTTCAGGTCCTTGAGATGCGCTATGGCATGATCCGGGCGCAGGCTCTCACGCCCCGGGAGTCGCTGGCCTTCATCGAGAAAGTCATGGGAGAAGAGACATGACCCCCGAGCTGAACTGGTTCAAGAGCAGCTACAGCAGCAACGACGGCCCGGAGTGCGTCGAGATCGCGATAGCCCCCGCAGACACCAAGGTCCACGTACGCGACTCCAAGAACACGCAGCGCGCCCAACTCGCCTTCGCGGATGACGCGTGGACCGAGTTCGTGGCCTTCGCGTCCTACTGACGTACAGCCGCGGCGTACAACTCGCGGACACCGGTCGTACGCGGGTGCCGCTCTGCCAGTTCGTGGACGATGCTGCGGATCGCGGGGCGGTCCCGGACCTCTGCCGGGCTGGCGCGGTACGCGGAGAGCAGTGCCTGGGCGGTCTGCTCGGGGCGTTGCCATGCCCACCATGCTCGTGCCATGTCGGTGCCCAGGCGGGCCTTGCGCTCGGCGGTCGGGAACTGTGCGGGGCGCAGGTTCTTTCCCGCCTCCAGGGCCGCGCCGGCATCGCCGAGCGCCCAGTGCACTCCGACCGCGTACAGGTCGACGGCGGCCGGGCTGATGGGGAACAGGCGACCCGGCGGGGCGGTTTGAGGCAATCGGCTCGCGGCGCGGCGGGCTTCCTCCGTCATCGCGAGGGCCTCGGCGCGGTGGCCGCCCCGGGCCTCGGTGTAGGCCAGGGTGCAGAGCATCTGCGCGTACGCCGACGCCGACGCGTCGGTCCGCAGTCCGGTCGCCTGTACCCCGGAGGCCGCCGCCGACATGAGGCGCTGGGCCTCCTCGCCACGGTCCTGGTGGCGTAGCACGATCGCCAACTCCCGGACTGCGGCTGCCGATGCGAGGGGGGAACCAGAGACCTCGGCCCAGGTGCGGGCGCGGTCCGCGGTGAGTCGGGCCTGCTCGTAGGAGCCGAGCTTGCTCAGCACGGCGGCAGCGAGGCTGTAGACGGAGGAGAGCCGGGCCTGATCGAGTTCCCGGCGGGAGGAGGCGGCGACGTGCCCGTCGGCGATGAGGCCGGGCAGGGCGGCGAGCAGAGGCGCGTGCGTGCCCTTGTCGTACAGGTCGCGGGCGGCGGCCAGCCGGGCGTCCAGCGGTCCGGCGCCGGTCGGTGCGGGGGTGTCGGCCAGGGCCTCGTCCACCCCCAGCAGCAGGGCGGCCGGTCCGGCGGCTGCCGTGGCGGTGAGCAGCGTACGGCGGCGCATCGGGTCCTCCTCGGCGTGCGGACTGGCCGTCACTCTAGTGGCCGTCGATACCGTCGAGGTGGGTGGCGCGAGAGAACTCACCAGGACGTGTCGCGGAACGCCGACTTCGAGCGCGGCGCGGTGCACCAGGGTCAGATCGACGACCCTGGTGCTGCGTTCCAGCCGGGAGACCGTGGCCGGTGAGCAGCCGAGCCGGTCGCCGAGGGCGGCGAGGGTCCAGGCGCGGTGTTCGCGGCCGAGGCGAATGAGCGCGCCAGGGCGCCGTTGCACGGCCAACTCGCGTGCTCTCGTGCTGTTCCAGAGCGGGTCAACGGGCACGGGCCCCTCCCACACCGCACGGCTGGGGCCTTTCACGCTACGGGTGCGGAGCGGGGCCGTCGAGGTCGCTTGCACACCGTGCAAAGCCCTTGCGCAGAAGGTTAGTTGATCGCATCTGGCCCGTTCGGCGCGGTGTGCTGGCTCAGCGCCCCGAAACGCGGGGCACCGTCCAACGGAGGCATCATGACAACGGCTCTTGTGCACCCGATGACCGGCCCGGCCCGCTCCGTACGGGAGGTCCTGCCGACCGATCTGTGGGAGACGCAGGTCGGACTCCTCGTACGGGACTACCCGTACGACTCGGCCATGGCCGGCCGGGTCCTCGGACAGGGCTACGCCTACCTGCTCACCGCGATGAGGCACCGGGGCGAATCCCTGGGGCTCGCCCCGAGCAAACTCGTCGACATCGGCGTCCACGCGATCATCCTCGACACCGTGGCGTACGCAGAACTGTGCGACCGCTTCAACGGCGGACACTTCCTGCACCACGTGCCCAAGGTCGAGATGAAGAACGACGGCTCGGTGATGAAGACGGCGACCGTCATCGCGTCCGACGGCTGGGACGTCGACCTGTCACTGTGGACGGACGCCGCCGAGTGCGGCCCCTGCCACCCGGGCAACGACTCGCACTGACCAAGAGGTGCGGCGGGCCCCGGCCGGAGCCCGCCGCACGGGGGAGTGGGAATTTCCGGAACAGGCCCGACGCCGGACCCGGCTCGCCAAGATTGTCCGGGTGACGACCACCCCCTCAGATCTCTGGCACCACTACGGCCGCACCCGCGCCGAGCGCGACCGCGCGGTCCCCGACGCCTTCCGCTGGAACTGGGGCCAGGACGGCGGCCCCGGCCCGGAAGTGCTGGGTGATCTGTCCGGACTGGTCGTCGGAGACCTCGGCTCCGGGGCCGCACGGCACGCCGCCCACCTCGTCAGCCATCACGAACCCGCTCGGGTCGTTGCTGTGGATGCCTCGCCAGGACAGCACGAGCTGGCTGTCGATCTGTTCGGCCACCTCGCACCACGCCTGCGCATCGTGCCGTCCGACGCCGTGTCGCATCTGCGGGCGGCGGCCGGCACATACGACGTGCTGTACAGCGTCTTCGGTGCCCTCGACTTCACCGACCCGCCCGACCTGCTGTCAGCAGCGGCCTCCGCGCTCAAGCCGGGCGGACGACTGGTGTTCTCCACTCTGGCGCACTACCTGGGCGGCGCCCCCGCGCAGCCGGACGTCGTGGCCTCCGCCGTCCCGGCGAAGACCCCGGAGGGGGAAGCGAGCACACTGCGCCGCTGGGTGCTCCAGGAGCACGTCTGGATGAAGGTCCTGGACGAGGCCGGGTTCACGGACACCAGCGTCGACGTGCTCCCGTCGGCCAGCGAAGGGCCGCGCGTCGCGGACACCCTGTTGATCCGAGCGGTGAGCGTTCAAGGACGACGATCTGATGCGGGTCCGGCGGGATGAAGAGCCGGGTCGTGCTGGTCGTCGTGCAGCTGACGGCGGACCGGTCGGCTACTTGACCACGATCACCTTCGTGCTCGTCGTCCCGAACGCCCACAGCGCCGCCCCGTCCGCCTTGTCCATCCGGACGCCGCCGGTCTGCTTGCCCGCGGCCGGTGGGGGTGAGGAGCCGTCCACCGCGTTGGAGAAGGCGATGTTGAGGCCGGACTTGGTGGCGAAGTAGACGATGTTCTCGATCTGGACGCCGTCGGATCCCGTCGTGGCGTCCTTGCGGACCGACACCGTGTACGTGCCCGGGTCGGGGCTCACCGTGCCCGGCCAGACGGCGAACGTACGGCCCGCCTTGTCGCTCGCGTCGACCAGCCAGACCCGTTTCTGGCCGACGGCGTAGACGATGCGGCGGCCGGTACCGGAGGAGGCCGGTACGGCGGCGGCCGTCGCGTGCGGTTTCGGGGACGTGGACGCGTGCGCGGACGCCGAGGCGCTCGGCCGGGCGGCGGACGCCTTCGGGTGCGGCCCCTTGTCGGCCTGGACGGCCAGGACCGTGACCGCGGCGATCGCTCCCACCGTCAGACCGGTAACCCAGACCTTGGAGGCAGGCACGGGCACGCATCTCCTCAGCTACTCACAGCCCCCACATCCCGATCGAACAGGGGTCGGATCATCGTACCGGCCCCCCATCCCGACGCCCGACC
>NZ_JBLTJC010000560.1:0-5031 GCF_048158785.1 Streptomyces colwelliae
GTCGCGGTGCTCACCGGCGACTTCCTCTTCGCGCGCGCGTCGCACACCCTGGCCGACCTCGGCCGCCGCACGTACGACACCTCGTCCGCCCCCGGATCCACCACCCGCAACGAACTCACCCGGTCGCCCTCCCGGAACTCGACGGACGCGAGGTCGTCGGAGACGAGTCGCGGCACCGCCCCGACATCCAGTCGCCGGCACCCGCTGATCACGCGGCGGTCGCGGCCGAGCACCTCGTCGCGGTCCGTGCCGCCGAGCGGTGGCCGCAGGGTGACGCGGATCGTCTCGGGGGTCTCGGGGAGGGTGTGTGTGACGACGTACCAGCAGGCGCGTTCGGCGTCGGCCGGGCTCAGGGCGATCAGGTCGCCCGGGATGACCTCGGCGGCGGTCACCGGGTGGGGAGCGAAGGGGACTTGTGACGAATCGGATGAATTGGACATATCTCGCACACGCTTCCTGGGGACTGAACGGACTTATGCCCTACGGCAAACCATCCCGAGTGAACTGGATCAAATCGGAAAAAGCCACGGTTGAACGGTGAACCTGTTACACCCCGGGAGCTCTCAAGGTCCGCCGAAATAGGGCGAGTTGTCCAGTTGATCACCGGGGTTATGTGTGGAACGTCACTTTCGCGGCCGTCGCAGCCGCCCCCGTACTCACTTGTTCCCTGGATTTAACGTGAGGCCCTCTGGCAACTCCCTTTCTACGCGCGTAACTTGAGCCGACTCCCCACAGGCACCCGGTATCGGCAGCTACACGAAGTACGAGGAGACCGCCAGCGTGTCCAGACCTGAAGGGCGCAGACCCCGCGCCCGCCGCACCGCCCAAGCGATCGTCTCGGTGGGCGCGGCGGGAGCATTCGCCTTCACCGCCCTGCCCGCCGCGTCCGCAACTCCCTCCGCCTCGGCGGTCATCGCGGAGGTGTACGGCGGCGGGGGCAACTCGGGAGCGACCCTGACCCGGGACTTCGTCGAACTCGGCAACGCCGGTTCGACGGCCTACGACCTGTCGGGCTACAGCGTCCAGTACCTGCCCGGTACGCCGTCCTCCGGCTCGACTTGGCAGGTCACCGCCCTCACCGGCGCGATCGCCCCCGGCGCCCGCTACCTGGTCGGCGAGGGCACCGGCAGCGGCGGCACGACCGCGCTGCCGACCACCGACGCCACCGGCTCGATCGCCATGAGCGCGACCTCCGGCACGATCGCCCTGGTCTCCGGCGCCACCGCGCTGACCTGCAAGACCGCCGCGGACTGCGCGGCCGACCCGAGCATCGTCGACCTCACGGGCTACGGCACCGCGGTCGTCCGCGAGGGCAGCGGCCCGGCCGCCGGCGCCTCCAACACGGCCGCGGTCGCCCGCGCCGACTCGCTCGCCGACACCGACGACAACGCGGCGGACTTCACCAGCGCCACCCCGTCACCGGTCAACTCGGCGGGCCAGACGCCCGGTTCGGGCGACGGCGGCGGCGACGGTGGTGACGGCGGCTCGCCGACCGACCCCGGTACCGTCCGCGTCCACGACATCCAGGGCACGACCCGCCTCTCGCCGTACGCCGGCCAGACGGTCACCCGCGTCCCGGGCATCGTCACCGGCGTCCGCGCCAGCGGTTCCCTCGGCTACTGGATCCAGGACCCGACGCCGGACGCCGACCCGCGCACCAGCGAGGCCGTGTTCGTCTACACCGGTTCCGCCAAGCCCACGGTGGCGGTGGGCGATTCGGTCCTGGTCACCGGCAAGGTCAGCGAGTACTACCCGAGCAGCACCAGCCAGTCGAACACCGAGATCACCGGCCCGACCACCACGGTCCTCTCCAGCGGCAACGCCCTGCCGGACGCCGTGACCCTGGACGCGACCTCGGTCCCCGACGCCTACATCCCGACCGCGTCCGGCGGCAGCATCGAGTCCCTCGCGCTCCAACCGACCGTCTACGCCCAGGACTTCTACGAGTCCCTGGAGGGCATGCGGGTCACGTTCGCCGACGCGCGTGTGGTCGGCGCTTCGGATGCCTACGGCGAGCTGTGGGTCACGGTCAAGCCGGACGAGAACGCCACCGCCCGCGGCGGCACCCTGTACTCCTCCTACGACCAGCCCAACACGGGCCGTATCGAGGTCATGTCGCTCGACACCACCTCAACGTTCCCGGCGGCCAACGTCGGTGACGAACTGTCAGGTGTCACGACCGGTCCCCTCGACTACTCCACCTACGGCGGCTACAACGTCCAGGCCACCCAGCTCGGCACGCTCGTCGACAACGGCCTGAAGCAGGAGGTGACCCGTCGTCAGAAGGGGGACGAGCTCGCGGTTGCCACGTACAACGTGGAGAACCTGGACGCGCTCGACACCCAGGAGAAGTTCGACCGGCTCGCCGAGGGCGTCGCGGTCAACCTCAACTCGCCCGACATCGTGGCCCTGGAGGAGATCCAGGACGACAACGGCGCGACGAACGACGGCACGGTGACGGCCGAGGGCACCCTGAAGCGCTTCACGGACGCGGTCCGCGCGGCCGGCGGCCCGGCGTACAAGTGGCGTTACATCTCGCCGACCAACAACCAGGACGGCGGCGAGCCCGGCGGCAACATCCGCCAGGTCTTCCTCTTCAACCCCAAGCGGGTCTCCTTCACCGACCACCCGGGCGGCGACGCGACCACGGCCACGAGCGTGGTGAAGACCCGCAAGGGCGTCGAACTCACCTACTCCCCGGGCCGGATCGACCCGGCCAACGCGGCCTGGGAAGACAGCCGCAAGCCTCTCGTGGGCGAGTTCACCTTCCAGGGCGAGCAGGTCTTCGTGATCGCCAACCACTTCATCTCCAAGGGCGGCGACCAGCCGATCCACGGCCGCTACCAGCCCCCGGCCCGCAGCTCGGAGACCCAGCGCGCGGCCCAGGCGGCGGAGGTCAACACCTTCGTCAAGTCCCTGCTGGCGGCGGACAAGAACGCCAAGGCGGTCGTCCTCGGCGACCTGAACGACTACGAGTTCTCCCAGACGGTGACCACCCTGACGGCCGACAAGGTCCTCAAGCCCCTGATCACCACCCTCCCCGCCGCCGAGCGCTACACCTACGTCTACGACGGCAACTCCCAGACCCTGGACCACATCCTGACCAGCCCCGCGGTGACGTCCTTCAACTACGACGTCGTCCACATCAACGCGGAGTTCGCGGACCAGGCGAGCGACCACGACCCACAGATCGTCCGGATCGATCTCGCGAAGTGCCGTAGGCACTAAGGCAGTTGGACGGTGACGGGGCGGAACGGCGCAAGCCGTCCCGCCCCATCACCAAGACCGACAGCCACTCCAAACCCCGCGCAGGGCAACCCCCTAAGGGGCGCGGGGAACTGCGCGACCAGCCACAACGCAGCCGCACTCGCAAGACAACCCAAGCCACTCAGACGCTAAGGCGCACGCCCCGGTCCACCGAACTCCGCCCCATCACCATGACCAGCCCGACCCCCACCACCAGCCCCACCGCGGGCAGCACCGGGAATCGCCCGCCATACGCGAACCCATGCCCGGAGAACCAGATCAGCGCACTCACACTCGCCGCCAGCCCAGCCCACAACGCCCAAGGCCGACGCGGAAGTTCAAGCGCCAGATCACCCGGCCGCGTCCGCTCGTACACCACCGCGAGCCCCCGCTCCAACGGCCCCAGCGCCGCTACGACCCCCACCAGCACCACCCCGAGCACGACCAGCCAGGGCACCCGCATCGCCCACCAACTCCCGGACCCGTAGGCCGGTTCGGGAGCGAGCCCGGTGAGATAGAAGGCGGCGGCGACGATCAGCACCGGCAACATGTGCCACAGGTAGAGCGTCATGCTCGCCCCGCCCAACGGCCTTACCAGCCGCCAGAGTTGCTCGCGTTCCAACAGCCGTCGCAGCACGGGCGCGAGCAACAGCGCCAGCCCGACTTGCCCAACCGCCCACGCCAGCATGGCCGCCGACGGCGGATTGGTGTTGCTGGGGCTCTGCCCGGTCACCAGGATCAGACTCACCGGGAACGGCCCGAACGCGACCAGCACGGCGAAGGCGACGGCACCGCCCGCAGCCATGCAGACGGAGAGGGCGGACCGTTCGATGAGGAGCATGTCCCGCCAGCAGAAGCCCAGTTGGTAGGCGACGCCCCACACGAGCACGTAGTTGAGCAGTCCTGCGAAGGGCGCGTGCACGGTGACGACCAGTGTGTCGGCGACCAGGGCGACCACCCCCATCACCACCGGCACCAGCAGCCCCCACCTCCGATGTGCCGTGTGCAGCACCGGCGTTGCCGCGCTGAGCAGCAGATACACCGGCAGGAACCAGAACTGCATGGCCATCGCCCACCCGACGAGCGCGAGGATGCCGGGGTCCACCCCGACCGCCGAGCAGATCGCGACGGCGAGCAGCATCAGCCCGCTGTACACCCCGGCCGGCAGCAGCAGCCGTAGCGCCCGCTGTCCCACCCAACCGGTCGCCGTACGACCCTCGTCGCGGGCCCGCGCCCAGGAACCACCGGCCGCGTGCCCGCCGGCCAGGAAGAACAGCGGCATGATCTGGAACCCCAGGGTCAGCCACTGGGTCCAGTGCACGGTGGCGAGCAACTCCGGTGCGCTGATTGCCCCGTTGGGCTCCCGCACCAACCCCGTGATCAGCCAGTGCCCGAACACCACCAGCACGATCGCCCATGCCCGCAGAAAGTCGACGTAGCGATCCCGGCCCCCGCTCAAGGTCCCCATAAGTCGTCATGGTGCCTTCGGTGGGCGGCAGTTGTGGGGGAGCGGCGCCGTCCCGCAACCAATCCGTGCCCGTCACGACACCCGCCGCCGCACCCCACGTCTCTTGACCCGCCCTTGCCTTGACTCGCCCCTGTCACGGCGAAGCGCGGCGGCATACGAAGGGCACGCCGAAGTCGGCGTGGAAGAAGGCGCGGACATGCGAGAAGTTCCTCAACTGGAGGCAGGGAAAGGGGACGCCTGTGGGCGGACGAGTCGGTCGAGCGCGTGAAGCTCCGACGGCCCGCATCAGCGACTACCGCGGCCTGTACGCCTCGAAC
>NZ_JBLTJC010000561.1:0-5024 GCF_048158785.1 Streptomyces colwelliae
GCGGTGACCCGGGCGGGGGCGTCGTCCGAGAGTCCGGAGTACAGCAGACCGGCGGTGCCGGCCGCCCCGACGGCAGCGGCGCCGGCGAGCAGGGCCCGTCGGCGCGTGAGCAACTGATCCTTCTTCATGACTCATCAGTCGCCCGCGCGAGCCCCGGCGCCCCACGGCGACACCGGCGCGGCGGCAGGAAAACACCCGCCCGGCCCAGTGTTCGCGCGCTCAGCGGCGCCGGACGAGGGGGAACGGCAGCGTCTCACGGATCGTCAGACCGGTGAGGAACATGACGAGTCGGTCGACGCCGATGCCGAGTCCTCCGGTGGGCGGCATCGCGTATTCGAGCGCGTCGAGGAAGTCCTCGTCCAGCTCCATCGCCTCGGGGTCTCCCCCGGCGGCGAGCAGCGACTGGGCGGTGAGGCGGCGGCGCTGTTCGACGGGGTCGGTCAGCTCGGAATAGGCGGTGCCGAGTTCCGTGCCGAAGGCGACCAGGTCCCAGCGTTCGGCGAGCCGCGGGTCGGTGCGGTGCTGGCGGGTGAGCGGGGAGACGTCGGTCGGGAAGTCCTTGTAGAAGGTGGGCAGCCGGGTCGGTTCCTCTACCAGCCGCTCGTACATCTCCAGTACGACGTCCCCGCGGCCGTCGTCGGCGCCGTACGGCACACCCGCACGGTCGCAGAGCCGGTGCAGGCGGGCCAGTTCGGTGTCGGCGTCGATCTCCTCGCCGAGCGCCTCGGAGATCGCGCCGTGCACGGTCTTGACCGGCCAGGTCCCGGAGATGTCGTACTCCTCGCCGTCCTTCCGGGCGACGGGCGAACCGAAGGCGGCGGTCGCGGCACCTTGGATGAGCTCTCGGACGAGGTCGAGCATCACGTCGTAGTCGGCGTACGCCTGGTAGGCCTCCAGCATCGTGAACTCGGGGTTGTGCTTGTAGGAGACGCCCTCGTTGCGGAAGGTGCGGCCCATCTCGAAGACCTTCTCCAGGCCGCCGACGCAGAGCCGTTTGAGGTACAGCTCGGGGGCGATGCGCAGATAGAGGTCGAGGTCGTAGGCGTTGATGTGGGTGGTGAAGGGGCGGGCGTTGGCGCCGCCGTGGATCTGTTGCAGCATCGGGGTCTCTACCTCCAGGTAGCCGCGCTCCAACAGGCCCTGGCGCAGGGCCTGTACGGCGGTGGAGCGGGCGCGGACGACGTCACGGGCGGCGGGGCTCGCGACGAGGTCGAGGTAGCGCGTGCGGACCTTGGCCTCGGGGTCGGTGAGGCCGCGGTGTTTGTCGGGCAGCGGGCGCAGGCACTTGCCGGTGAGCTGCCAGGAGGTGACGAAGACGGTGGGCTCGCCCTGGTCGCTGGTGCCCGCGCGGCCGGTGGCGGTGATGTGGTCGCCGATGTCGGTGTCCGTGACGAAGCGGTCGAGGCCGGGGCCCGACTCGGCCCGGGTGAGGGCGAGTTGGTGGTCGCCGGACCAGTCGCGCAGGGTGAGGAAGACGATGCCGCCGAGGTCGCGCACGAGCATCACCCGCCCGGCGACGGTGACTTGGTCCCCCTCGCGGACCTCGGCGAGGGTGTGGGTGCGCTGGGGGACGCCGACCGGGTAGGGGTCGATGCCGGTGGCGCGCAGGCGGTCGAGTTTGCGGTGCCGGACGCGGACCTGTTCGGGCAGGCCGCCCTCCGGGCCGTCGGCCTCGTCCTCGTTGTCGGGGCCGAGCGCCGACAGGGGCGGCAGGTCCGCGGTGCTCGCGGGCCGCGGCCCGCTCTTCTGGTGCCCCTTTCCCCAGAGTTGGCGCAGCGACGGTACGGAGACGAAGCCCTCGGCGATGCCGGAGGCGAGGCTGATGCGGGCCAGGGAGGCGGTCTCGCCGTAGCAGATGAAGCGGGGGTACCACTCGGGGTGGTACTTGGCGTTGGAGCGGTAAAGGGCCTCCAGCTGCCACCACTTGGAGAAGAACAGCAGGAGGCGGCGCCAGAGGCGGAGCACCGGTCCTGCGCCGATGCGGGCGCCCTCCTCGAAGGCCGAGCGGAACACGGCGAAGTTGAGGGAGATGCGGTGGACGCCCAACTTCGGTGCTGCGGCGCAGAGTTCGGCGACCATGAACTCCATGACCCCGTTGGGGGCGGTGCGGTCGCGGCGCATCAGGTCGAGGGAGACGCCGTCCGTGCCCCAGGGGACGAGGGAGAGCAGGGCGAGCAACTTGCCGTCCTCGCCGAGTGCTTCCACGAGGAGGCAGTCGCCGTCGGCCGGGTCGCCGAGGCGGTCCAGGGCCATGGAGAAGCCGCGTTCGGTCTCGGTGTCGCGCCAGGCGTCGGCGCGGTCGACGACCTCCTCCATCTCCGTTTCGGTGAGGGTGGCGTGGCGGCGGATGCGGCAGGTGGCACCCGCGCGACGGACGCGGCCGACGGCCTGGCGGGTGACGCGCATGTCGCGGCCGGCGAGGTCGAAGTCGGCGACGTGCAGGATGGCCTCGTCGCCGAGTTGGAGGGCGCCGAGTCCCGCGCGGGCGAAGGCTTTCGCCCCGTCCTCGGAGGCGCCCATCACGGCGGGAGCCCAGCCGTGGCGGCGGGCGAGGTCCAGCCAGGCGGCGATGGCGTGCGGCCAGGCCTCGCGATCGCCGACCGGGTCGCCGCTGGCGAGGCAGACGCCGGCCTCGACACGGTAGGTGACGGCGGCCTTGCCGCTGGGCGAGAAGACGACGGCCTTGTCGCGCCGGGTGGCGAAGTAGCCCAGGGAGTCGTGGCCGCCGTAGGTCTTCAGGAGGGCGCGGATGCGGTCCTCCTCGTCGCCGTGGAGGGCCGCTTCGAGGCGTTGGGAGCGGAAGAGGACGGTGGCCGCGTTGAGGAGGGCGAGCGCGCCGAACAGGCCGAGGAGGAAGAACAGGGCGCGGGGCGGGCGGCCGTCGAAGGAGCGGCCGGAGACCAGGCCGCCGCAGACCCTGTCGGCGGCCCATCCGAGGTGCTGGCTCGTGGGCAGGGTGCCGGGGAACAGGGCGACCAGTCCCCAGCCGGCCAGGATCGCGACGGCGAGCCCGACGAGGAGGACGGCGAGGGCCCGTCGTACGGCCGCGCGGCGGGAGGCGGCGTAGAACTGGCCGCGCGCCACGATCAGCAGGACCAGCAGCAGGGCGCACACGATGAGCGACGGGAGGGACTCGGCGTACAGGCCCAGGGCTACGCCGAGGGCGTCGGTCAGGACCAGCAGGCCCAGGTAGACGACGACCAGCCACCAGGCGATCTTCTTGCGGGCGGCGGTCGCGGCGGCGAGCAGGAACAGGAAGACCGCGTAGGCGAGGTTGGCGCTGACGGGCACGATCAGCAGGTCGAGGAAGCGGACCACCGGGCGCAGCACGCGGCGCAGCGGGGCGATGAAGGCGAGCAGGACGCAGAGCAGGCCGAGGGCGCCGAAGAAGGTCGCGAAACCCTCGGGCACTCTGCTGAGGAACCCGTTGCCGGGTGGCCGTATCGGACCCTTGGTGTCCTTGGCTCTCGCGCCCTCCACCGTGGCAGTCATGGTTCCGACTGTAGGAACAGGGCGGGTGGCGCGCCCGTCGAGGGCTCCCGGGAGGGTTCAGGACCTGCGGGTTCCGATAACCTCACGGCCGTGACGGAACAGCACTCAACTCAGTTCGAGCGGGGCACGGACGGGCCCAAGGTGATCGTGGCCGGAGTGGACGGCTCCGAGTCCTCGTTCCGGGCCGCGGCATATGCCGCAGGCCTGGCCAGGCGTCAGCACGCGCTGCTCGCCATGGTGTACGTGCAGCCGGTGCTGGCGGCGGGCGCGGCGATGGGGGCACCGGTCGCCGACACGACCGACGAGATCGCCGAGGACCTCGTCGCCCAGATCCGGCACGAGACCGAGCGCGTGAAGGGGATATTCGACATCCGCTGGGAATTCCACACGTTCCGCGGCGACCCCTACGGCGGCCTGGTCAAGGCCGCCGACGACCTCAAGGCCGACGCGGTCGTCGTGGGCGCCTCGGAACAGGCGGGGCACCGGATCATCGGGTCGGTGGCGGTGCGGCTGGTGAAGGCGGGGCGGTGGCCGGTGACGGTCGTGCCGTAGACCTGGGTCCGCGGTGGGAGCCGGCCTCGCCGAAGGCCGCGGACCCGAGTTCCGTCAGAGTGCGCGGAGGAAGTCCGTGAGGATCTCGTTGAACGCGTCCGGCTTCTCCATGTTCGGGTAGTGGCCGACGCCCTCGATCGTCACGGCGCGGCCGTTCGGGACCGTGTCGACGAGACGGCCCGCCATCGCGATGCTGTCGGGCCAGTCGGCGGCGCCGTGGACCGCCAGCACCGGCATGTCCAGCTTCGGGACGCGGGACCACGGGTCGGTCAGCGGGACGTACCAGTCTTTCTCGCCCGGCGTGTGCTTCGAGATCGTGTGTGCGGTCAGTTCGCGCAGGCGCCGCAGGACCGATGGGTCGACCTCGGCCACCGTGCGGCGCGGGCCCGCCACCCCTTGCGTGAACTGGTCGAGCCAGCCCGCGATGTCACCGGTGGCGAGCAACTGCCCGGCGCGGGCCGTGTGTTCCAGCAGCTCCGGGTCCTTGTACTCGAACGCGCTGGTCCCGCCGCCGCTGACGACGATCGCGCGGACCAGTTCGGGGGCCTCCAGCGCCGTGTCTGTCGCGACGCCCGCCCCCATGGACAGGCCGACCAGGACCGCGGGGCCGAGGTCCAGGTGGCGCAGGAGGCCCGCCAGGTCGTCGGCCCAGCGGAACGGTTTGCTCGCGTTGGCCGAGAAGCCGTGGCCCCGGATGTCGGGCGCGATGACGCGGAAGTCGGCGGCGAGGACGGGCAGTTGGTCGTCGAAGACCCGGTGGTCGGCGAAGCCGGAGTGGAGGAGGACCACGGGGGTGCCGGTGCCCACGTCGCGATAGGCCAGGTCCCCGTCGGCAGATGCGAAGAAGCTCAGTTCCGGAGCAGCTGTCATGACAACCAAGGTGTCATCTTCGACGAGGGTTTGGCAACCCAGGTGTCATGATGTGTTCGTGAACGACTCCGCTCCCCCGGTGCGGATACCCATGACGACGGGGTTGCCGA
>NZ_JBLTJC010000562.1:0-5020 GCF_048158785.1 Streptomyces colwelliae
GTGGGCAGGCGCGGGTGGGTGAGCGAGGCACGGCGTGACGAGCGTTACGTGCCCGTTCCACTGGACGCTCCCGCCTACCGGCCGGTACGCTCGATGCTGAGCAAGCGCTTAGCCACGCGGGCCGCAACCATCAATTGAGGAACCCCAACGGCGAGCAACCACATCCGCGAGAGCGGCGCCGGTTTAGGCGCAGAGAGGGGCCGGCGGTGCGCCGTACGGTGTTTGACGAGGACCACGAGGCGTTCCGGGAGACCCTCCGGGCCTTCATCGAGGCCGAGGTCGTCCCCGTCTACGACGAGTGGTTCGCGGCCGGCCAGGCGCCGCGCGAGTTCTACTACAAGCTCGCCGAGCTGGGCGTCTTCGGCATCCGCGTGGACGAGGAGTACGGCGGCGCGGGCATCGACTCGTACAAGTTCGAGGCCGTCCTGTACGAGGAGACCGCGCGCGCGGGTGTCTCCTTCGGCGGCTCCGGTGTGCACGTGCTGCTCGGCCTGCCCTACATCAAGCTGCTCGCCAACGACGAGCAGAAGAAGAAGTACCTGCCGAAGTTCGTCTCCGGCGAGGAGATGTGGGCCATCGCGATGACCGAGCCGGGCACCGGCTCCGACCTCGCGGGCATGAAGACCACCGCCAAGCTCTCCGAGGACGGCACGCACTACGTCCTCAACGGCGCCAAGACCTTCATCACCGGTGGCGTGCACGCCGACCGCATGATCGTCTGCGCCCGCACCGCCCCGTCCAGCAAGGAGGACCGCCGCCACGGCATCTCCCTCTTCGTGGTGGACACCAAGGCCGAGGGCTACTCGGTCGGCCGCAAGCTCGACAAGCTCGGCCTGAAGACCTCCGACACCGCCGAGCTGGCGTTCGTCGACGTGAAGGTCCCGGTCGAGGACCTCCTCGGCGAGGAGAACAAGGGCTTCTACTACCTCGGCCACAACCTCGCCTCCGAGCGCTGGGGCATCGCGTTCGGCGCGTACGCGCAGGCCAAGGCCGCCGTCCGGTTCGCCAAGCAGTACGTGCAGGAACGCGTGGTCTTCGGCCAGCCCGTCGCCGCGTTCCAGAACACCAAGTTCGAACTGGCCGCCTGCCAGGCCGAGGTGGACGCCGCCGAGGCCGTCGTCGACCGCGCGACCGAGGCCCTGGACGCCGGTGAGCTGACCCCCGCCGAGGCGGCCAGCGCCAAGCTGTTCACCACCGAGGTCGCCCACCGCGTGATCGACCGCTGCCTCCAGCTGCACGGCGGCTACGGCTTCATGAACGAGTACCCGATCGCCCGCCTGTACGCGGACAACCGCGTCAACCGTATCTACGGCGGCACCAGCGAGATCATGAAGACGATCATCGCGAAGGACATGGGCCTGTAAGGTCCCCGAAATTACCGGCCAGTAGAAAAGGTGCCATGAGCCAGGCACTTCAGGGTCTCCTCGATCTGCTCGACCTTGAGCAGATCGAGGAGAACATCTTCCGCGGCCAGTCCCAGTCCGCCGTCGTCCCCCGCGTCTTCGGCGGGCAGGTGGCGGCCCAGGCGCTGGTCGCCGCAGGCCGGACGGTCTCCGAGGACCGTCTCGCCCACTCCCTCCACGCGTACTTCCTGCGCCCCGGCGACCCCGGCGCGCCCATCGTCTACACCGTCGAGCGCATGAACGACGGCCGTTCCTTCACCGCGCGCCGCGTCGTCGCGGTCCAGCACGGCCAGCCGATCTTCGCCCTCTCCGCGTCCTTCCAGCGCCACGAGGACGGCCTCGAACACCAGGCCCCCATGCCGTCCGCCCCCGACCCGGCCACGCTGCCCACCTCCCAGGACCGGCTGCGCGGCTACGACCACATCGCCCCCGAGGTCGTCGAGAAGTTCATCGAGGCCCGCGAGGCCATCGACCTGCGCTACGTCGAGGAACCGCCGTACGGCAAGTTCGGCGCACCGCGCGAGCCGCACTCCCAGGTGTGGTTCCGCACCAACGGCAAACTCGAGGGCCCCATCGACGATCCCCTCCTCCACGTAGTACTCGCGACCTACGTCTCCGACATGACCCTCCTCGACTCCGTCCTCCTCGCGCACGGCCGCGGCGGCTGGGCCGTAGGAGATGTAGTGGGAGCGTCGCTCGACCACGCGATGTGGTTCCACCGGCCGTTCCGCGCGGACGAGTGGCTGCTCTACGACCAGGAGTCGCCGTCGGCGTCCGGTGGGCGTGGGCTCGGGCAGGCGCGGATCTACACGCAGGACGGGCAACTGGCCATCTCCGTCATTCAGGAGGGCGTGGTCCGGGTTCCTCGGGAACACTGAGGGCATGGCAGAAACAGAGGAGGGTGACGGTGGCGGCGAGTCCACCGTCACCGTAATTGTCGCGGCCGTCGCCAACCTGGGCATCGCGCTCGCGAAGGCGGTCGCCGGCGTCATCAGCGGCTCCAGCGCGATGCTGTCGGAGGCCGCCCACTCGGTCGCCGACACGGTCACCGAACTCCTCCTGCTGACTGCCCTGAAGCGCAGCGAGAAACCCGCCGACGAGGAACACCCCCTGGGCTACGGCCCCGAGCGCTACATCTGGGCGATGCTCGCCGCCGTCGCCACCTTCGTCGGCGGCGCCGTCTTCTCGATCTACGACGGCATCCACACCCTCGTCGCCGGCGAGGAACTCGGCGACCCGCTCATCTCCTACATCGTGCTCGGGGTCGCGTTCCTCCTGGAGGGCTACTCCCTGCGGACGGGCGTACGCCAGGCGCGCGGCGAGGCGGCCCGCTTCGACGCCTCCTTCAAGCGCTACCTCCGCTACACCCCCGACACCGCCGTGAAAGCCGTGGTCCTTGAGGACTCCGCCGCCCTCGTCGGCCTGGTCCTCGCGGCCGGCGGCCTGCTCGGCGGCCAGCTCACGGGCTCCGGCGTCTGGGACGGCATCGCCTCGCTGTGCATCGGCGCCCTGCTGCTCTACGTCGCCTGGGTGCTGGGCCGCTCCAACGCCGAACTCCTCATCGGACGGCCGCTCCCCAAGGCCATGCGGGACCGTATCCGCGAGGAGCTGCTCGGGGTCGAACACATCGAAGCCGTACTGGAGTTGACGACCCTCGTGCAGGGCCCGCGCGAGGCGCTGGTCGCCGCGAAGATCGACTTCCGGGACGTGTCCACGGCCGCGCAGATCGAGTGGGCCTGCGAACAGGCCGAACAGCGACTGCGGGAGGCGTTCCCGTCGGTGAACCGGGTCTATCTGGACCCGACACCGGGGTACGCGCAACGGCGGGCGGAAGGGCTGAACCCCTGGCCGTGACAGGCGAGTTGAGTCCCGACCCTCCTCAGCCGAGTCCCGCCTCCGCCAGCAGGTACGCCGTCATCGGGTCGTAGTACCTGGGGCTGACGACGTGGTCGTCGAGCGGGACCGCCACCTGTACGGTCCCCTCGGACTCGGCGAGGAAGAGCGCCGGGTCGTTGCAGTCGGCGTACCCGACGGAGTCGACCCCGTGCCGCCCCGCGTACCCCGCCCAGCCGTGGTCGGCGACGACCAGGTCCGGCAGCGGGCGGCCCTCGCGCTCCAGGGCGGTCAGGATCGCCTTCATCGGCTCACCGGAGTGCGTGTGCCAGAGCGTCGCCCCGTGCTCCAGGACGGCGACGTCCGCGAACTGCATGACGTACCCCTCCTCCGTCTGTAGCCCCTCCGGGATCACGACGATCTCGCAGCCGGCCGTGCGGAGGGCGGCGGCCGTGGCACGGTGCACGTCGAGCAGCCCGCCCGGGTGACCGGTCGCGAACAGCACCCGCTGCCGCCCGTCGGCCGCCTTGCGCAACCGCGCCGCCAGCCGGTCGAGCCCCTCGACCGTCAGCTCAGGGTCGATGGTGTCCTGGCCGTAGCGGTACTCGGGATCGTCGTTCACCCCCACCCGCTCCGCCATCACCGCGAGCACGTCCTGCTCGTCGGTCCAGCGGCTGCCGAGCTCCAGGCCGAACCAGTAGTGGCGGTCGCCGTTCGCGAGCTTGCGGTAGTGGGAGAGGTTGTTCTCGCGAGGGGTGGCTACGTCGCCCGCGATACGGGTCTTCACAAGGTGATCGACGAGCTCGGCGCGGCTGGGGGTCCCGGGTATCGGCATGGTTCCCATTGTGGAGCAGAGAGTTGTGCGCGTGCCCGACGTCCCGAACGCTGGGATGTGGATCACTCACACCCGCCCGAGCGCGAACCACAGCTCCATCCGTACGTCCGGATCGTCCAGGTCCGCCTCCAGCAGCGCCGCGCACCGGGCGATCCGCTGCCGCACGGTGTTGCGGTGCACGGCGAGCGCGACGGCCGTACGGTCCCAACTCCCGTGCAGGGAGAGCCAGGTGCGCAGGGTCTCGGTGAGCGCGGGGTGGCCGGCGAGCGGGGCGAGGAGGGTGCGGGCGTGCGCCTCGGCCTCGTCGTGGGGGAGCAGCCCGGCGAGACCTGCGCGGCCCGAGGCGCCGTGCCGGACCAGCGGGGCGCGGGTCGCCCGGGCGCGGGCGAGGGCACGGGAGGCTTGAGTGTCGGCGGCGGGCCAGTCCTCAGGGGCGACGGCGGCGCTGATACCCAGGGTCCAGCCGGGCTGCGGGGCGGGTTCGCGGTCGCCGGGGACGAGGACCCGTACGACGTCCGGCGCCAGGTCGAGCAGCGTGGAACCGAGCGCGGCGCCCAGCGCGGAGGCGGCGACGGGGTCGGGGGCGTGCGCATCCGGTCGTGCGTGCACGACGACCCACCTCTCCCCGCCGAGCAGCGCCGCGACGCCCTCCGGCGGGGCACCCAGCAGCAGCCGTACGAGCGCCGACGAACGGTCCGCTCCCGTGCGGCTCTGGTGTTCGCCGGTGAGGAGGGAGAGGAGCACGGCGGCGACGGAGGCGATGGTGTGGTCGCCGGGCGCGCGGTCAGGGGCGGCGACCCCTAGGACGAAACCCTGACCGGTACCGAGGGCGTACGCGGCGAGGTGGGCGCCGGAGACGGTGTCGGTGGCGGAGGTGGGGGACGTAGAAGATGTAGGGGATGTAGGGGACGTAGGGGATGAGGCCGAAGCGGCCGGGGGGCGTACCACC
>NZ_JBLTJC010000563.1:0-4982 GCF_048158785.1 Streptomyces colwelliae
GAGGAAGGGGCTGGCCAGGAGGAGGACCCCGGCCAGCGCGATCGCCGTGCGCGGGGTGGTCGCCGCCGCCAGCAGGCCCCACAGTGCCGTCAACGCCGCGATCGCCGCGCTCGTGCTGATCGACCAGGCGGTCAGGGTGCGGGCGACCCGGTCGGGGGCGGTCTGTTCGAGGCGGCCGGTGGCCAGCAGGGGGTTGAAGACGCCGATGCAGGTCACCAGGCCGAGTTGGACGGTGATGACGAGGAGCATCCCGGGGGCTCCGGGGCGGACGAACGCCAGGCCGATCGGCCAGCACGCGCGCAGCACCCCGGAGACCAGCATCACCCTGTGCTGCCCGAACCGGGCCGCGAGCGGGCGCGCGAGGCGGGAGCCGACGAAGCCTCCGACGCCGGAGGAGGCCGCGAGCGCGAGCGCGTACTGCCAGGGAGAGAAGCCGAGGTGCCCCAGCAGGAGTACGGCGAGCAGCGGTTCGGCGGCCATGATCAGGCCGTTGACCACCATCGCGTTGAGGAGCAGCGGGCGCAGGGTGGGGTGGGCGAGGAGGTAGCGCCAGCCGTCGAGCAGATCGCCCGCCCGCAGCCGCGGCGCACCGCTCCGCTCGGGGCGCGGTTCCGTCCCGCCGATGGCGCGGATGCCGAGGGCCGAGAGCAGATAGCTGACCGCGTCGGCCACCACCGTCGTCACCGGGCCGAACAGTCCGATCGTGACCCCGCCGAGCGGTGGTCCGAGCATGGTCGAGGTCCAAGTCGTCGACTCGAAGCGGGAGTTGGCGACCAGCAGGTCCTCCCGTGGCACCAGCGACTTCAGGTACGAGCCGCTCGCCGCGTTGAAGGCGATGTTCGCCGCGGCGACGGTGACGGAGACGAGGAGGAGCTGGGCGAAGGTGAGCCCGCCGAGCGCGTAGGCGACGGGGACGGTCATGAGCGCCGCGAACCGGGTCAGGTCCATCGCGATCATCACCGGCCGCTTGCGGCGGAACTCCACCCACGGCCCCAGCGGTACGGCGACCAGCGCCCCCACCGCCCGCCCCGAGGCGGCCAGCACCGCCACCTGGGTCGGCCCGGAGTGCAGCACGAGGATCGCCATGAAGGAGAACGCGCCGAACCCGAGCCCGGTGCCGTACGAGCTGACCGCGAACGACGCCCACAGCCAGCCGAAACGGCGTCCCAGCGCCCGCCTGCCCACCCGCACTCCTTCGGTCGAACAGCCCCGCGTCGACCTCGGGGATCCAACCGGGGGGCACCCTCACCGGTCAAACAACCGACGCGCCGTGAGGCTACAACCTCTGGTTGTGTCGGCTGGTGAGCAGTGATTGTCAGTGGCCGCCCGTATCGTCGCCGACGTGGATCTCGACGCTGTGCGCACCTTCGTGGTCATCGCGGACGCGGGCCGTTTCCAGGACGCCGCCATGGAGTTGTCGATCACCCAGCAGGCCGTCTCCAAGCGGGTCGCCGCGCTGGAGCGGACCGTAGGCGTACGGCTCTTCGCGCGGACCCCGCGCGGGGCCGAACTGACCGTCGACGGGCGGGCGTTCCTGCCGCACGCCCGCGAACTGCTGCGCGCCGAGGCGCGGGCCTACGCCTCCGTCCGGCCCGGCCACCGCGCGCTGCGCGTCGACGTGATCGGCCGGGGACTCGCCCCGGCCGCCCTGCTGCGCGACTTCCATCGCGCCCGCCCCGAGATCGAACTCGACGTCGTGACCCTCTTCGACGCCGACGCGGCCGTGGACGCCATCCGCTCCGGCACGGTCGACGCGTCCTTCCGCGCCGTCACCATGACCGGCCGCCGGCTCCCCGACGACATCGAGGTCAGCCGGGCCTTCGACGAACCCGTCCAGCTCCTCACCGGCCCGGCCCACGCACTCGCCGCCGCCCGGACCGTCACCCCGGCCGATCTCGTCGGGCACCGGATCTGGATGCCCGGCCTCGTCCCCGGCACGGAGTGGGCCGCGTACTACGACGCCCTCGCCGCCGCGTTCGGGCTCACCATCGAGAGCAGCGGGCCCGACTTCGGGGTGGAGCCGCTGCTGGACACCATCGCCGGTTCGCGTTCGCTGGCGACCTTCGTGGGCGAGCAGACCCACCTGGTCTGGCCCGCCGGTCACGACCTGCGGCGCATCGCCGTACGGAATCCGACCCCGGTCTACCCGCACTCCCTCGTCAGGCACCGCGACAACCGGCATCCCGGGCTCGCTGCCCTCCGGGATCACCTCCACGACGGTGGCGGGCCTGGTCACTCCGACGCCGGGACCTGGACACCGGCCTGGGCGTAGGCGGCCCGGGTCAGTCGCGCAGGCGCCGGGCGATCTCCAGGTGGTGTGGCGAGGGCGGGCTGTCGTCCTCGATCGCCCACAGCGTGTTCTGTAGTACCCGGCCCAGCGTCCAGGCGCGTGCCCGGTCCCGGTCCAGCCCGAGCACCTCCGTCATGGCGTCGAACCGCCACCCGACCTCGTCCGCGTCGAAGCGGTTCCACAGGGCCGGGAGGAGTTCGAAGCCGGGGTCGCCCGCGAGCGGCTTGGGGTCGATGGCGAGCCAGGGGGCGCGGTCCGCGGCCAGGACGTTCTCGAAGTGCAGGTCCCAGTGGAGCAGCCGGTCGCCGGGTTCACCGGCGACCTCGCGCACCGCCGCCGCGCAGTCCGCGAGCAGCCGCCGCCCGGCCGGGTCGCCGACGCGGGGCAGTGCTGCCGAGGTCCGGTGCGCCAACTGTGCCGCGATGTCACCGAGCCGCCGCAGGCCCGGCGGTGCCTCGACGGCCGTCAGGCGGGCCAGCAGCCGGGCGACGACCAGCGTGGCCTCGCGGGAGTCCGGCAGATCCGCCAACACCCGCCCCGAGTCGAGCCGTTCGAGCAGCAGCGTGCCCGTGCCGGCGTCGGCCTCCAGCAGTCGTACGGCCCCGTCGCCGTCCCAGACCCGCAGGGCGACCGGTTCCCCGACCGTCTCCTCGTCCACGTCCTGGAGTTTGAGCGCGGCCGGTGTCCCGTCCGCCCGCAGCACGGGCAGGACCAGCGCGCACCTGCCGTTCATCGACGGCCCGTCGAGGCGCAGCCCCCATTGATCGAGGAACCGCGCGGCCCGCTCCCGGAGGGCGGCGGCGAAGGCATCTCCCGACTCCCCGCCGAAACTCTCGTAACTGGCGATCAGTCCGGCCGGAATGTCGATCACGGCTGTGACGATACTTGCGTGCGTGAATCGGCTCATGCGAATTACCCGGGGCCTCCACAGGGTGTGGGCGTACGTCCGCAGCGCCCCCGGCACCTACGTCTGGCTGGGGATCCTCTTCGTCACCACGGTCGCCGTGCACCACATGTCGCCAGAGTTCGAGCAGGAGTTCCTGCGGCAGCGGTCCACCAACATCCACGAGCTGTCCAACAACCCGGTGCGGGTGCTGTTCGCGAGCGCGATGTGGATGGACGGGGGGCGCTGGCTGCCGTACGCCGCGCTGTACACGGTGTTCCACGCGCAGGCGGAACGGTGGCTCGGTACGGCGCGGTGGCTGATGGTGTGTGTGGCCGCGCATGTGCTGGCCTCGCTGATCAGCGAGGGCGCGCTGCTGGAGGCGATCAGGAGGGGCGTGGCGCCGCAGTCCGCGGTCAACACCCTTGATATCGGGGTGAGTTACGCGCTGGCCGGGGTGGTAGGGGTGCTGGTGTATCGGATCGCGGTGCCGTGGCGGTATCCGTACTTGGTGGTCGTACTGGCCGTTTACGGGGTGCCGTTGGCGACCGGCCGGACCTTCACCGATCTTGGGCATTTCACGTCCGTGGTGATCGGGCTGGCGTGTTATCCGCTGGTCAGGGGCTGTGGAAAAGCATGGAATCCGAAGGAGACAGTCGCTGCACTCAGGGGTTAGCGTCCGGTTATGAGCAGCTCGGTGAGCCGTGTTACGGACGGTGTCGTGAATGGTGGCGTTTCCTTTTGGTACGCGGACGACGGTCTTCCGGTGCGGCGGGAGCCCCTCTCGGGTGACGCCTCCGCCGATGTCGTGATCGTCGGCGGCGGATACACGGGGCTGTGGACCGCGTACTACCTGAAGAAGGCGGCGCCCTTCCTCCGGGTCACCGTCCTGGAGCAGAAGTTCTGCGGCTACGGCGCCTCGGGGCGGAACGGCGGGTGGCTGTACAACGGGATCGCGGGGCGGGATCGGTACGCGAAACTCCATGGGCGGGAGGCCGCCGTACGGCTCCAGAAGGCCATGAACGACACCGTTGCCGAGGTCGTCAGGGTTGCGGAGGGGGAGGGGATCGAGGCCGACATCTCCGTGGGTGGGGTGCTCGAAGTCGCTTGTACGCCTGCCCAGTTGGCTCGGCTGAAGGCTTTTCACGAGCATGAACTGTCGTACGGCGAGACCGATCGTGAGTTGTACGGTGCGCGCGAGACCGGCGAGCGGGTTCGGGTTGTGGACGCGGTCGGGTCTACGTGGACGCCGCATGGGGCGCGGCTGCATCCGGTGAAGCTGGTCAAGGGGCTTGCGGCTGTGGTGGAGGCGTTGGGGGTTGTCATTCACGAGTCGACGCCCGTGACCGAGATCCGGCCCAAGCATGCGGTCACGCCGTACGGCACCGTTCGGGCGCCCTATGTTCTGCGTTGCACGGAGGGGTTCACCGCGAGTCTCAAGGGGCAGCGGCGGACCTGGTTGCCGATGAACTCCTCGATGATCGCCACCGAGCCGCTCAGCGATGCGCAGTGGGAGTCGGTGGGGTGGGGTGGGCTGGAGACGCTGGGGGACATGGCGCATGCGTATATGTATGCGCAGCGCACCGCCGATGGGCGGATCGCGCTGGGTGGGCGTGGGGTGCCGTATCGGTTCGGGTCGAAGACGGACAGCGATGGGCGGACGCAGGCTTCGACGGTCGAGGCGTTGCGGGAGATTCTTGTGCGGTTCTTTCCGTCGCTTGCGGGGGTGCGGGTCGAGCATGCGTGGTCCGGGGTTCTGGGGGTGCCTCGCGACTGGTGTGCGACGGTGACGTTGGATCGGGCTACGGG
>NZ_JBLTJC010000564.1:0-4975 GCF_048158785.1 Streptomyces colwelliae
TCCGGTTCCGATTTCCTCGGTGCTTTCCAGGTTTCCGCTTCCGCGTTTCCCTTTCCGGCGGTTCCGACTCTATCAGATCCTTTCGGGCCTGACTCCCAGTCAGCGGGGGTTGCCATCCCGGCCGTTGGGCCGTTCCGACGAGTGAGACTTTAGCGGAATCCTGAGCCCCGAGCGAATCGGGGGGTGCGTCCTTTCGAACGCGGATTCCTCATTTCGCAAATACGCATGCCAATACAACGCGACGACGTATCGTCGATTGTCTGTAGGTACTTGCGGAATGGCTGTCCGGGGACCGACCGGGGTCGGCGCTCACGTCGGACAACTCGGAGAACACTACGTAGGCGATAGGGGCGTGTCAACTCCGCTCCGGAGAGCACTGCGGAGGCGTACGCTGTGTGACGTGACTACGCATACGTGCACCCAGCAGTGGTGGGCCGCCTGACAGCGGCCGTACACACGTATGTACTCAACGGCCGCCGCATCGGCGGCCGTTCGCGTTTCTCCCTCCAGAGGGTCGGCCGACCGGGTACGGCGGCCTCTATCAGGAGGTGGTGAGATGACGCGGGTCTTCAGTGGGGTCAAGCCGACCGGGCATCTGACGCTGGGGAACTACCTGGGCGCCATCCGGCGGTGGGTCGACGTGGATCAGCGGCAGAGCGACGCGCTGTTCTGTGTGGTCGATCTGCACGCGCTGACCGTGGACCACGATCCGGCGCGGGTGCGCAGGCTCAGTCGGCAGGCGGCGACGCTGTTGCTGGCGGCGGGGCTGGATCCCGAGCTGTGCACCGTGTTCGTACAGAGTCATGTGGACGAACACGCGCGGCTGTCGTACGTCATGGAGTGCGTGGCCACCGACGGCGAGATGCGGCGGATGGCGCAGTACAAGGAGAAAGCCCCGCGTGAGCGGGAGCGGGGCGGGAGTGTGCGGCTGTCGTTGCTGACGTATCCCGTGCTGATGGCGGCGGACATCCTGGCGTACGGGACGGACGAGGTGCCGGTCGGGGACGACCAGACGCAGCATGTGGAGCTGACCCGGGATCTGGCGGTGCGGTTCAACCAGCGGTACGGGCACACGTTCGTGGTGCCTCGGGCGACTCGGCCGGGGGTGGCGGCTCGGGTGATGAACCTCCAGGAGCCGACTTCGAAGATGGGGAAGTCGGACGACTCCGGGCCGGGGATCGTCTATCTGCTGGACGAGCCGGATGCCGTACGGAAGAAGGTCATGCGGGCCGTGACCGACAGTGGGGCGGAGGTCGTCTACGACCGGGAAGCGCGGCCGGGGGTGGCCAATCTGCTGGAGATCCTGGCCGCTTGCGGTGGTGGGAACCCCGAGGACCTGAGCGGTGTATATGAGTCGTACGGAACTTTGAAGAAGGACACCGCGGAGGCCGTGGTCGAGCTGCTCAGGCCTGTGCAGGAGAGGCACAAGGAGTTGTGCGCGGATCCCGCTTATGTGGAAGGGGTGTTGCGGGATGGGGCGGAGAAGGCGAGAGAGATGGCGAAGCCGATGGTCGACAACGCGTATCGAGCCATCGGGCTTCTGCCTGCGTAGCGAACTGGCTCCGGCTGACCGGATAACCAGCTAGCCGGCTAGCTGTTTCCGGAGGCCAGTTCGCGGCTGCGGTCGCGGGCGGCTTCCAGGGCGGCGATGAGTGCGGCGCGTACGCCGTGGTTCTCGAGTTCGCGGATG
The DNA here is from genome assembly GCF_048158785.1 of Streptomyces colwelliae. NCBI lineage: Bacteria > Bacillati > Actinomycetota > Actinomycetes > Kitasatosporales > Streptomycetaceae > Streptomyces > Streptomyces colwelliae. The sequence continues at coordinate 1,691 of NZ_JBLTJC010000564.1, forward strand.
GCGTTGATCGTCGTGCCGGCGGGCGAGGTGACGTTCTCGCGGAGCTTCACCGGGTGCTCGCCGCTGTCGCGGAGCATGACGGCGGCGCCGATCGCGGACTGGACGATGAGGTCGTGGGCCTTGTCGCGCGGCAGGCCGAGCAGGATGCCCGCGTCCGTCATGGCTTCGACCAGGTAGAAGAAGTACGCCGGGCCGGAGCCGGAGAGGGCGGTGCAGGCGTCCTGCTGGGACTCGGGGACGCGGAGCGTCTTGCCCACGGCGCCGAAGATCTCGTCGGCGTGCGCGAGATGGGCCTCGGTGGCGTGGCTGCCGGCGGAGATGACGGACATGGCCTCGTCGACGAGGGCGGGGGTGTTCGTCATGACACGGACGACAGGGGTGCCCGCGGCCAGGCGTTCCTCGAAGAAGGAGGTGGGGATGCCCGCCGCACCGCTGATGATCAGGCGGTCGGCGGGGAGGTGCGGGGCGAGTTCGTCGAGGAGGGTGCCCATGTCCTGCGGCTTGACCGTGAGGATCAGGGTGTCGGCACTCTTCGCGGCCTCGGGGTTGGTGACCGGGGTGACTCCGTGGCGGGCGCGGAGTTCTTCGGCTCGCTCGGGGCGGCGGGCGGTGACCAGGAGGTCGGCCGGGGCCCAGCCCGCTCGGATCATTCCGCTGAGCAGGGTTTCGCCGATCTTGCCGGTGCCGAGGACTGCGACTTTCTGGGTCATGGGCTCATCCTCGCACCGGCGGTGTGCCCTTGAGACGGCTGTCCGGCTGGCGGAACAACACCTCTGGGTGGACCGCCTCCATGCCATACGTCTCTTCTATGCGTCTCTTCTATGCCGTACGCCTCCTCAGGGTCGCCGCGCCCAGGCACAGCACCAGCAGCGCGCAGCCGGCCACGATCAGGGCGTCGCGTACGAAGGTGGCGGTCATGTCGGTGTGCTTGAGGACCTCGTTCATGCCGTCGACGGCGTACGACATGGGCAGGACGTCGGAGATGGCCTCCAGGACGGGGTGCATGTCGGAGCGGGGAGTGAAGAGGCCGCAGAGGAGGAGTTGGGGGAAGATCACCGCCGGCATGAACTGGACGGCCTGGAACTCGGAGGCGGCGAAGGCCGAGACGAAGAGGCCGAGGGCGGTGCCGAGGAGGGCGTCGAGGAGGGCGACCAGGAGGAGGAGCCAGGGGCTGCCGGTCACGTCGAGGCCCAGGAACCAGACGGCGAGGCCCGTCGCCAGGGCGGACTGGATGATCGCGAGGATGCCGAAGGCGAGGGCGTAGCCGGCGATCAGGTCGCCCTTGCCCAGGGGCATGGCGAGGAGGCGTTCGAGGGTGCCGGAGGTGCGTTCGCGCAGGGTGGCGATGGAGGTGACCAGGAACATCGTGATGAGGGGGAAGATGCCGAGGAGTGAGGCGCCGATGCTGTCGAAGGTGCGCGGGCTGCCGTCGAAGACGTAGCGCAGCAGGACGAGCATCACGCACGGGATGAGGATCAGCAGCGCGATCGTGCGGGGGTCGTGGCGGAGCTGGCGCAGGACGCGGGCTGCGGTGGCTGCGGTGCGGGAGGCGCTGAGGGAACTGGCCGGGGCGGGTGCGGTGGTCGTCGTAGCGGCCAGGGTCGTTGTCGTGTTCATCGGGTCGTCTCCTTCTGGCGGGCGGTGGCCACGGCCTCGTCGACCAGGTGCAGGAAGGCCGCTTCGACCGTGTCGGAGCCGGTGCCGGCGCGGAGGGCGTCCGGGGTGTCGTCGGCGAGGATCTCGCCCTCGCGCATCAGGAGGAGGCGGTGGCAGCGCTCGGCCTCGTCCATGACGTGGGAGGAGATGAGGAGGGTGGCGCCGCGGGAGGCGGCGATGTCGTGGAAGAGGGCCCAGAGGTCTCGGCGGAGGACGGGGTCGAGGCCGACGGTGGGTTCGTCGAGGACGAGGAGTTCTGGGGTGCCGAGGAGCGCCACGGCCAGGGAGACGCGGCTGCGTTGGCCGCCGGAGAGGTTGCCGGCGAGGGCGTCGGCGTGGGTGGTGAGGTCGACGTCCGTGATCGCGCGGGTGACGTCGTCGTGGCGGCGGGTGGCGGCGGCGCGGCCTGGGTCGAGGATCGCGGCGAAGTAGTCCAGATTCTGACGGACCGTCAAGTCGTCGTAGACGGAGGGGGCTTGGGTGACGTAGCCGATGCGGGTGCGGAGGGTGGGGTGGCCTGCGGGGCGACCGAGGACGTTCAGGGTGCCGGTGACCTTGGCCTGGGTGCCGACGATCGAGCGCATGAGGGTCGACTTGCCGCAGCCGGACGGGCCGAGCAGTCCGGTGATCTGGCCGCGCGGGACGGTGAAGTCGAGGCCGCGGAGGACGGTGCGGGGGCCGCGGACGACGGTGAGGGATTCCGCTTGGACGGCGGGTTCGGGGTCCGTGCCGGGTGGGGTGTCCGGTGATGCGGACGGGCCGGGGAGGTAATTCATCATGTGATGAATAATGCTCCGGTGCGGCATGGCCGTCAAGCGGGTTCGGTGGTGTCGTGCGGTGATGTCGTCCGGTGGGTGTGCGGGACGGCGCAGGCGCGTGGTGGCGTGATCGGAGTGGGGCGCTCCGGTATGGATGCCTCCGCGTTCACCGGGTGGCCACACGAATCGAGTGCGGGGCCAACTCCCTTTCCCGACAATGGATTTCAGTTCGCCGTGCCCTCCCCCGGTGCGGCGCCCACGCATCTCCTGTCTGGCTCTGTCCTGTCTTCGGAGGTGCCGTTGTCATGCGTGTCGTGCGTGTCGTGCGCTGTGGTGTGAGCAAGGCCGATCTGTTCGCTTCTTTCGTCGTCTTTCTCGTCGCGCTCCCGTTGTGTGTGGGCGTGGCGATCGCCTCCGGGGTGCCGGCCGAGTTGGGGTTGGTCACCGGGATCGTCGGTGGGCTGGTCGTCGGGGCGCTGCCCGGGAGCAGTCTGCGGGTGAGCGGTCCGGCTGTAGGGCTGACCGTGCTCGTGTACGAGGCCGTGCGGGCGTACGGCGTCGAGGCGCTCGGGGTGCTGGTGTTCGCCGCCGGGGTGGTGCAGTTGGGGCTCGGGGTGCTGCGGCTGGGGCGGTGGTTCCGGGCTGTGTCCTCGGCCGTGGTGCAGGGGATGCTCGCCGGGATCGGGCTCGTGCTGGTCGCCGGGCAGGTGTACGCGCTCGGTGATGTCGCCGCGCCGGCGGGCGGACCTGGTCCGCAAGGCCTCCCAAGTCCGGCCCACCGCACGGCAGGTGGCCTGGCAGGAACTGGAGCGGACGGCGTTCCTGCACTTCGGCGTGAACACCTTCACCGGCCTTGAGTGGGGGACCGGTG
>NZ_JBLTJC010000565.1:0-4956 GCF_048158785.1 Streptomyces colwelliae
GGGGTGAGGTGTGTGCGCAGGTGGGGGTAGGTCGACGGGGCGTAGGCGATGACCGAGATGTCTGCCGTGGAGCCCTTGTCGCCGGAGCGGGCGTGGGCCAGTTCGTGGAGTTTCATGGCGTCACCGTTCTTGCCGCTGTCAACTGAACTGCCGTGTTGGGCATGACCAGTTCGCGAGGTAGCAGGACCGAGGTGATGGCGATGTTCTCGCGGGTCTCGCGGGTGACGCCCGCGCCTCCGTAGGGGCCGTTCAGCCACAGGGAGGCCACCTCTCTGCCAACCCGGCGTGCCTGGAGGTGGGTTGCGGTGCGGGCGGCCACCCGTAGGCGAACTTCGTTCGGCTCTACGGCAGTTGCGCCGGCCCCTCTGTGTACCGCGTCGATGCCGATCAGGTCGTAGCGCGCCTCCGTGACCAGCAACTCGGCTGTCGTCAGGCGTTGTTCTACGATCCGTGCCGCCCCGCGGGCTCGGGCCACGGCACCCGGGCCGGCGTAGGAGATCTCGCCGGTGGCGAGGAAGCCGTCGCGGTAGCCGACCGAGGCTTTCAGGGTGGTGGGGCGTTCGCGGCCGGTGATGCCGGTGACCGCGACCCGGTCCTCCGCGAGGTGGGTGAGGTGGGCGTGGGAGAAGTCGGCGGTGACGTCGGGGGTGAGGTAGGCGGCCGGGTCGTGGACCTCGTACAGGAGTTGCTCGGTGACGGTCGCCGGGGTCAGACGGCCGCCGGAGCCAGGGACTTTGGTGACCGTGAAGGAGCCGTCCTCGGACACCTCGGCGAGGGGGAAACCGAGACGGGCGAGGTCGGGGACGTCCTTGGTGCCGGGGTCGGCGTAGTAACCGCCGGTGAGTTGGCCGGCGCATTCCAGGAGGTGTCCTACGGCGGTTCCGCGGGCCAGGAGGGGCCAGTCGGCCGGGGGCCAGCCGAACTCGTGCATCAGCGGGGCGAGGAAGAGCGACGGGTCCGCGATCCGGCCGGTGATGACCACGTCGGCGCCCTGGGCGAGGGCCTCGGTGACGGGGGTCGCGCCGAGGTAGGCGTTCGCCGATACGACGGTCTCGTGGAGGTCGCTCACCGTGCTTGCCGCCCTGCCGGGGCCGTCCAGGAGGGGGAGGCGCGTGCCCTTGACCAGGTGGAGTACGTCGTCGCCTGTGACCGTCGCGATGCGTAGACCGTCGAGGCCCAGGCGGCGGGCCACCTCCGCCACCACCCTCGCGGCGGCCCTCGGGTTGGCCGCGCCCATGTTGGTGATGATGCGGGTTCCGTGACGGGCGCAGGGTTCGAGTACGGCTTCCATGCGCTCCTCCAGCCACTCGTTGTAGCCGGTGTCCGGGTCGCGGAGGCGGTCCAACTGGGCCAGGGCGACGGTGCGTTCGGCCAGGCACTCGAAGACGAGGTAGTCGAGGCGGCCGTGCTCCGCGAGTTCCACGGCGGGGTCGACACGGTCGTCGGCGAAGCCCGCGCCGCAGCCGATGCGGATCCGTCGCGTCGGCTTCTCAGGGGTCGGTGTCCGTCTCTGTGTCCGCGTCCATGTCCGGCTCATGGGACCACTGTGGGACGGTGCGGGGGCCCGGGGCAAAGATCAATCGCGCATGGATTGATGTGGCTTCCGCATGAATGAGCCCTCCGCCCTGTACTCATGGGGCATGGACATCACCCTGCGGCAGATGGAGCTGTTCCTGAGTGTCGCAGAAGCCGGGTCGTTCACCAGGGCCGCCGAGGAGGTGCTGCTGAGCCAGCCCGTGCTGAGCCGTACCGTCCAGCAGCTCGAACACGCGGTGGGCGCGAAGCTCTTCGAGCGCACGACGCGGTCGCTGACGCTCACCCCGGAGGGCACCGAGCTGCTCGGCGTCGCCCGCGACATCCTCCGGACGTACCACCGCGGCATGGAACGGTTCGCCGCGATGCGTGCCGGGGAGCGGGGCACGGTGACGGTGGCCGCGCTGCCGTCAGTGGCCGCCGGGATGCTGCCCGGCGTCTTCCGGGCCGTGCTGGGCAGCATCCCGCGATGCAGTTGCGGATCCTGGACGGGACCACGCGGGAGGTGATCGAGTACGTCCGCTCCGGAGCGGCGGAGTTGGCGATCGCGGAGGGCGGGAACGCGGACCCCCAGGTGCGCGGCCAACTCCTTTGCGAGGAACCGGTGTTGGCTGTCCTGCCGACGGACCATCCGCTCACCGAGCGGGCGTCCGCGACCTGGCACGACCTGGCCCAGCAGCCCTTCGTCGCCTTCACGCCCTCCAGCAGCGTGCGGCGGCTCGCGGATCAGTCCTTCGAGCAGGCGGAGTTCGGCCGACGAACGTCATCGAGACCCGGGAGGTGGGTACGGCGGCGGGGATGATCTCGGCGGGGCTCGGCGTCAGTGCCGTACCGCGGCTGGTGCTGCCGTTGATGGCGTTCGGGCGGCTGGTGACACGGCCACTGAACGGGCCTGGAACGGTACGGAAGTTGGCGGTGTATACGCCGCGTACGCCTGTGCTGCCGCCGGCGTCCGCCTATTTTCTGCACCGGCTTCTGCATGGCGCGGGTGCTGAGCATGATGGTTCGGGGTCGGTTCGGTAGCCGGCCGGCGGGCGGGGTGATGAGGGCGAAGGGGAGAGACGTGGCTGAAGAGGCCGGTGGTGGTGTCGTCGTCTACTGGCGGCCCATGTGCCCGTACTGCATGCGGCTGCTCGCCCAACTCCGGTTCACACGGCTGGAGTTCAGCAAGGTGAACATCTGGCGGGACCCCGATGCGGCTGCGTTCGTCCGGTCCGTCGCGGACGGGAACGAGACGGTGCCGACGGTGACTGTGGCGGGGCGGGCGATGGTGAATCCGTCGAAGCGGGAGTTGTTGGAGGCGGTGGAGGCGTATGCGCCGCATCTGTTGTCGGGGAGTGGCTGACAGAGCTGTTCACAGGGCTCGTCCGGTCCCCGCGCCGGCGCTTCGGGCTCCTACAGCGGTTGTCCACCTCGGAGTTGGGCGTCGGACACTCGTTTCACCTCGGCGAACCGATCGTCCTGGCGGCGTCCGCCCGCCAGGTCGCTCAGGGCGTACGCCGTGTACGTGAAACCGTCCTTTGTGTGGAACCGCGCTCCCCAATTGCCGAGGGTCACCGCGCTGACCTGCGACCAGGGCAGGTGCTGGGTGCCCCAGGGGTTCACCATGACGATCGTGTCCGTGGTGAGTTCCAGGCGTACGCGCAGCAGCGCCCACCAGGCGAAGAGGGCGAAGAACAGGGCGAAGGCGGTCGCTGCCCCGGCGGATTCCGCGTTCTGCTTGTCCGGGTGGGAGACAACACCCCACCAGGCGGACAGCGCCCCGCACGCCGGGCCGGCGGCCAGCAGATAGCCCATGAGCCGGGCGGACCGGCTGACCCGCCAGGCGCCTATGACGCCGTCTCGTACATCGTCCACGGTACGAATGATGCCCGCCCGGGCGGGAGTTCGTCGCCTTGTTCTCCGTGCCTTGTTCTCGGTGCCTTGTTCAGGGTGAGGGCGTGGAGCCGGTGGAGAGGTCCAGGTGGAACGGGGAGCCGGGGGCCGTCGGGGTCCAGCCTTCGCGCAGGGCGCGTTCGATGGCGTGGGTGACGTCGGACGGGAGTACGGGCTTGGGCTCGTGGCACAGCCAGTTGCTCGGGTGCGGGTGGTCGGTGGTGACCACGAGCGTCGTACCGGGTTCGTCCGCGTGCTCGACCGCGAACGTGCACGGTGACCAGGCCAGCGCCTGGGAGTAGGTCGGTTTGCGGCGCAGGCGCCATCGGTAGGCCGTGCCGTCGACGACGATGTGCCGGGTTCCCTTGCGGGTGAGTGCCATGGCTTCCGCTCCTGCCCCTGCCCCTGCTTCTGCTTCTGCTTCTGCTTGGTGGCTCAACCCCCGTTGCGCATGAGCTACTTGGGTGGGGCGAACGGGTTCGGGTCCGGGGTCGGTGGGGTGTTCCACCAGGCCGGTGGGGGTGTGATCGGGGTCCAGTCGGGGCCTCTGTGGGTCTGCCACCAGGTTTCTATGGTGTGGAGCTTTTCGTTGAAGTGGCGGTCCCAGGACAGGAATCCGGAGGTGGGTGCCCGGAGTTCGGTGCGGTGGCCGTTCGCCTCGTGGAGGACGAGCGACTTGGTGCCCAGGGTGGATTGGAGCTGAATGGCCTGGATGTCGGCCCAGGGGATGGTTCGGCGGCGCACGTTGCGGACCACTGCCGCGGACGGGGTGAGAGTAACGCCGAAGCAGGAGGGGAGCAGGACACTCAGGAGCAGCAGGCCGATCCAGATGGTCAGCACCGCGGTCACAAAGTCCGGGGGCGGCGGCCCGGTCCAGGACGTGATGAGGAGGGCCCCGTTCAGAACGGTCAGGGGCAGAACGGGTGTTACGCGTTGCCACGCGGTCGCGCTGTAGCGCACCTCGACCGGCGACGGTCTCCCACTCTGCCAACGGCCCATCGCTGCCACCCCGTTGTCCCGTCGTTGTCCCGTGGTGCTGATGTCCCGCTTGTCCCGTGCGGTCGTTCATTGTCGCCGTTGTCGCTGTGTTTGTCGTTGAAGAATTTTCCCGGGACGTGACAACCCCCCTGTCCCGTAACCCCGTTCCTCAGGCATGAAGTACTTCTCACCGTGCGCCGCGCCGGTGCCGGGTGGAGGTGGCCTGTGATCCGGACGCCGGTCTGGCAGGACGTCTCCGATGCCGGTGGTGTCGGCGGTGCCGGGCTCGACTTCGACGACTTCGCTCGTAGTCGGCAGGCGCATCTGCGACGTACGGCTCATCTGCTGTGCGGGGACTGGCACTTGGCCGAGGACCTGACGCAGACGGCGTTGGCGAAGCTGTACGCGGTGTGGCGCCGGGTACGGCAGTTGGAGTCGCCGGACGGTCGATGAGGGTGTCACGCGGGATGGACACCACGCTGGCCTTCTTGTGGCCCTTGTAGACGTGGATGACCATCGCGGTGTCGGAGCGGGCGCTGCCGTCGTCGGTGCCGCCGCCCAGCTTCTTGT
>NZ_JBLTJC010000566.1:0-4894 GCF_048158785.1 Streptomyces colwelliae
GGGCCGGGGCTTCGACAGCGCGGCCAGGGTTGCGGAGTTGGGCGCTGGGGCTGCGAAGTCGTTTGCCCAGGCGGTGAGGTCGGGCCCCGGTGATGAAGCCGGTTGCCGGGGCGGCGGAGTTGAGGGCCGGGGCGACGAAGTCGAGGCCCCGGGCCGCGGGGTCGAAGCCCCGGCGGTGAAGTCGGGGGCCGGGACGGCGAAGGCGGCTGTCCGGGTGGTGAAGTCGACGGCCCGGGCGGCGAATTGAGGGGCCGTCAGGTGACGTGACCGGAACTGGTCAGCTGGTGCGGCCCTTCGCGTCGAACTGCTTCATACGGTCGAGTACCGAGTCCGCCGTCGGCTCGTAGACCTCGTCGACGATGCGGCCGTCCGCGAGGAACACCACCCGGTCCGCGTACGCCGCCGCCACCGGGTCGTGGGTCACCATGACCACCGTCTGCCCCAGCTCCCGTACGGAGTTGCGGAGGAAGCCCAGCACCTCGGCGCCGGAGCGGGAGTCGAGGTTTCCGGTCGGCTCGTCGCCGAAGATGATGTCGGGGCGGGAGGCCAACGCCCTTGCCACGGCGACGCGTTGCTGCTGGCCGCCGGAGAGCTGGGAGGGTCGGTGCTTGAGCCGGTCGGCGAGGCCGATCATCGTGATCACCGAGTCCAGCCACTGCTTGTCCGGCTTGCGGCCCGCGATGTCCATCGGGAGCGTGATGTTCTCCAGGGCCGTCAGCGTCGGCAGCAGGTTGAACGCCTGGAAGATGAAACCGATCTTGTCCCGGCGCAACTTGGTGAGCTGCTTGTCCTTCAGGGAGCCCAGCTCGGTGTCACCGATGCGCACGGAACCGGACGAGAAGCTGTCCAGGCCGGCCACGCAGTGCATCAGCGTGGACTTGCCGGACCCCGAGGGGCCCATGATCGCCGTGAACTCGGCCTGCCGGAAGGCGATCGAGACCCGGTCGAGGGCGACCACCTGGGTCTCGCCCTGTCCGTAGACCTTCGAAAGATCCGTGGCACGCGCGGCCACGGAGGTGGTCCGTTCGGCGATGGGGGTGGTGGTCACGGAATGCGCTCCTGTCGGGACGACGGTACTGCTGGGGACGTGTCCCATCCTCTCGGCCCCATCGCGCCGTGTAGTCAGCCGCTGTTCCGGTTCCGGGGGCAGCCTTCAGTCGGACTGCGCTCGGCGCTGTCATACCTGGGGATGAGGGCCGACCCGGAGACGGCCTCCGCGACCACCCCCGAGACGGCCTCCGCGACCGATCAAGAGCCCACACGTCGAGAACCGGTGGAGCACCCTCGTTCGGGCGGTGAAATTCCGTCATTCCGTATGCGAGGCCCCAGACCGCACGCAAGGCTATTGGCAAGTGCTGATGGCTCATTCCGTGGTCTGATGAACCCTCAGACATCAATAAAATAAGACAACATCGGTCCGCCTGCCCGCTGTTGGGGACGCGCGTCCCGATAGGCTCGTGACCTCGATGCGGAGCCCACGGCCTGCCCGGATGGTGGAATGCAGACACGGCGAGCTTAAACCTCGCTGCCCCTTCGCGGGCGTGCCGGTTCAAGTCCGGCTCCGGGCACCATCGCAGTTACTGCGCGTGACCTGCGGGAACGGTGCGTTGCCGCAGCGCCCTCGACCGGCCTCGCCGCCCCCCTTCCCGACCGTTGACAGGTGACCCGTGCGGTCAGAGACTTAAGGCGTATCGGCAAGGTGAAGAGAACTTCACCAGGCGAACATCGATCACACGGGAACGACCGCCACCGAACGGCACACCCTGGAAGGGAACGTCCGATGCGTACCACCGTCGGCATCATCGGAGCCGGCCCCGCCGGGCTCCTCCTCGCCCGGCTGCTGCACAACGCCGGGATCGACTCGGTCGTACTGGAGAGCCGGGACCGGGACTACGTCGAGCACCGGCAGCGGGCCGGGATCCTGGAGCAGGGCACGGTCGACGTGCTGCGGGCGGCCGGTGCCGGCGAGCGCATGGACCGGGAGGGGCTGCGGCACGACGGGATCGAGCTGCGGTTCGACCGGAAGCGCCACCGGGTGGACTTCCCGGCCCTCACCGGCGGGCGGTCCGTGACGGTGTACGCGCAGACCGAGGTGTGCAAGGACCTCATCGCTCTTCAGCTCAAGGAGGGCGGTCCGCTGCTGTTCGACGCGGAGGCGCTGGCGGTGGAGGGCGCGGACACCGACAGCCCGCGTATCCGCTTCCGGCAGCAAGGGCGTGAGGACGTCCTCGACTGCGACTACGTCGTCGGGTGCGACGGTTTCTGGGGCGTCGCCCGCAACGCGATCCCCGCCGAACTCACCCGCGTCTTCGAACGGTCGTACCCCTACGCCTGGCTCGGCATCCTCGCCGACGTCGCGCCCTCCCACGACGAACTCGTCTACGCCCGCCACGACCGCGGCTTCGCCCTCCTCTCCATGCGCTCCCCGTCCGTCTCCCGTCTCTATCTCCAGGTGGAGGAGGGCGCCGACGCCGAGAGCTGGAGCGACGAGGCGATCTGGGACGAACTGGAGCGCCGGTTCGAGACCGAGGACGACTGGACGCTCGACCGCGGCCCCATCACCCAGAAGTCCGTCACCCCCATGCGTTCGTACGTCCACGAGCCCATGCGGCACGGCCGCCTCTTCCTCGCCGGCGACGCCGCGCACATCGTGCCGCCGACCGGCGCCAAGGGGCTCAACCTCGCCGTCGGCGACGTCGTCACCTTCGCGAGGGCACTGACGTACAAGAAGCGGACGGGGAGCGGGGAACGGCTCGACGCGTACTCCGCCACCTGTCTGCGGCGGGTGTGGCAGGCCGAGCGGTTCTCCTACGACATGACCAGCCTCCTGCACCGCGCGCCCGACGCGACGCCCTTCGAGGGGCGGCTCCAGCTGGCCCGGCTGGAGCGGATCGCGTCCTCGCGGGCGGCCGAGACGGATCTCGCGGAGGCGTACACCGGGTTCCCTCTCGATGAACAGGGATAAGAACAGGGATAAGGGGGCTCTAAGAGGGGCGTCACGGCTTGGTACCAGTGTTCGCAGGGGGTGCGATGCACCGCGTACCTTGGCAGGACGAGGGGAAGATCCTCCCCAAGAGGTAGGGTCAATCCTTTGCCTACCTATTACTCTTGAGCCCAAGGCCGCGCGAGGCGGCCATGGAGGAGTGAAATGAGGAGCAGAAACCCGGTCTTCTCGCGACGGGGGTTCAGCCGCGACAACGGCTACGCGGGCTTCAACACCGCGCCGCAGGCCGGGGGCCCCGCCGTGGGCACGCAGGGGAACCCGTACGCGGGAGGCAACCCGTACGCGCAGAACCCGTACGCCCAGCAGGACCTTCAGCAGGGTGCACCGCCCCAGGCCCCGGCCACCACCGGCCGGATGACCATGGACGACGTCGTCCTGCGCACCGGCACCACCCTCGGCACGCTGATCGTCACGGCCGCGCTCGCCTGGGCGCTGCTCCCGGTCGACGACGCCAACATCAACCGTTCGTACGGCATCGCCATCGGCTCCGCGCTGATCGCGATGGTGCTGGCGTTCGTCCAGTCCTTCAAGCGCAAGCCCGCGCCGGCCCTGATCCTGGCCTACGCCGCGTTCGAGGGCGTCTTCCTCGGCGTCATCTCCAGCGTCGTCGACAACCGCATCGCGAGCGGCGCGGCCATGCAGGCCGTGATCGGCACGATGGCGGTCTTCGCCGGTGTGCTCATCGCGTACCGCGCGGGCTGGATCCGCGTGAACCGCCGTTTCTACGGCTTCGTGATGGCGGCCGCGCTCGGCTTCATCCTGCTGATGGCCGTGAACCTGCTGTTCGCGGTGTTCGGCGGCGGTGACGGCCTCGGCTTCCGCAGCGGCCCGCTCGGCATCTTCTTCGGTGTCGTCGGCATCATCCTCGGCGCGTGCTTCCTCGCCCTCGACTTCAAGCAGGTCGAGGACGGGATCGCCTACGGCGCCCCGAAGGAAGAGGCGTGGCTCGCCGCCTTCGGGCTCACGCTGACGCTGGTGTGGATCTACATGGAGTTCCTGCGGATCATCTCGATCCTCAACAGCAACAACTAGCGGCGGTACGGCGGTAGTTCCGCCCGCTTGCGCGAAAGGGCCCCGGGTTCGTCCCCGGGGCCCTTCGTCATGTCCGTGTCCGTGATGGGTCGGTCCGTGGTGCGCGCCTAGAGCAGTTTGCGCGCGGCCCTCCTCAGGTCGTACTCGTGAATGATCGCCTTGGCGTGGCCGTACGCGAGGTCGTGCTCGGCGCGGAGCCAGCTGACCTTCTCCTCGAAGCGGAAGAGGGCGGGGCCTTCGTCGACGGTGCGCAGCCAGTCGGATACTTCACGACCGGTGCAGTGGGGGATGCGGGCGAGCAGGTTGCGATGGGTCTCCTGGGAGAACACTTGGGACATCGGCGCCTCCGGACGCATGGGGTGTAAGCCGGTCCTTCAAGTCACCGTGCCTGAGCGTTCGCCCGTTGGCAACAGTCCCGGTACGGCGCGTAGTCTCGCGGCGTGGTGGATACGACGCGGTTGACTCAAGCGGTGGATCACTTCGCGGACCGGCTTCGGGCTGCGCCGCAGAGTCGTTTGCAGCGGGGCGCTGCCGCTGAGGCTTTGGGGTTGGCCAGGGAGTTTGCCCTGTGGGCGCAGCGGGTTGAGGATCCCTCGGGGGTGGCTCGGGAGATGCCGGATGCGGGGATGTTCGCCGCGGCGGATCAAATCACCGTTGCTGTGCATGACTTGGCTGTCGTACTGGTGAATGACGCCGAGGTCGAGCGGGCGGTGGGGTTGGTCGCGGAGGCGCAGAAGAGGGCGGGGGTCTGAGGTGCGTTGGCGGCATGTGGTGCGTCGTGGCTGGTCGCGCAGTTCCCCGCGCCCCTAAAGACGCAGGCCCGCCGTGTTTTTTTAGGGGCGCGGGGGACTGTGCGCC
>NZ_JBLTJC010000567.1:0-4875 GCF_048158785.1 Streptomyces colwelliae
CGCGGCGGGCGCCCAGTGGTGCCTGGAGAACCCCGAGGCCTCCCACGAGGAGCTGCTGGACGCGCTGATCGAGCGCATCAAGGGCCCCGACTTCCCGACCGGTGCGCTCGTCGTCGGCCGCAAGGGCGGCCGCTCCGGCTCCGGCCACTGCCGCAGCTCCGGCCGCCGCTGCCAAGAAGGCGCCCGTCCTGGAGGCCTCGCCCCTCCGCGGCCAGACCGTCAAGATGCCCCGCATCCGCAAGGTCATCGGCGACAACATGGTCAAGGCGCTGCACGAGCAGGCGCAGCTGTCGTCGGTCGTCGAGGTCGACGTCACGCGCCTGATGCGCCTGCGCACCCAGGCCAAGGACTCCTTCGCCGCGCGCGAGGGTGTCAAGCTCTCCCCGATGCCGTTCTTCGTGAAGGCGGCGGCCCAGGCGCTGAAGGCCCACCCGGCCATCAACGCCCGGATCAACGTCGAAGAGGGCACGATCACCTACTTCGACACCGAGAACGTCGGTATCGCGGTGGACTCCGAGAAGGGCCTGATGACCCCGGTCATCAAGCACGCGGGCGACCTGAACATCGCCGGTATCGCCAAGGCCACCGCCGAGCTCGCGGGCAAGGTCCGGGCGAACAAGATCACCCCGGACGAGCTGTCCGGCGCGACCTTCACCATCTCCAACACCGGTTCGCGCGGCGCGCTGTTCGACACGATCATCGTGCCCCCGAACCAGGTCGCGATCCTCGGCATCGGCGCCACGGTCAAGCGCCCGGCGGTCATCGAGACCGAGGACGGCACGGTCATCGGCGTCCGTGACATGACGTACCTGACCCTCTCCTACGACCACCGTCTGGTGGACGGCGCGGACGCCGCCCGCTACCTGACGGCGGTCAAGGCGATCCTGGAGGCGGGCGAGTTCGAGGTGGAGCTCGGCCTGTAGTCGGCCGCCTGGCCTGTTGTTCGCACGGTGCCCCCGTTCCGGAACCTTCCGGGCGGGGGCACCGTGCGTTTCCCGTGCGCGCGGCGCGTCGTACGACGTTCCCCAGCGGCGGTGACGGTTCCGGATACTGTCCGCCCCACCAGCGTGTAAGTCTCGTCTCACCTGCATGAAAGCGCCCCCGTGCGCCCCTCCCGAGCGGGCGTGCGGCCTTATTGTCTAAACGTCAAACGCCTTTAAGGAGCTCTCATGACCGCGCCCGTCGTCCACTCGCTGCGCGAACAGATCCGCGAGCACATCGTGGAGGGGATCGTGAGCGGCCGCTGGAAGCCGGGCGAGCGGATCGTGGAGCGGCGGATCGCGACGGAGCTCGAGGTCAGCCAGACGCCGGTGCGGGAGGCGTTGCGCGAGCTGGAGTCGCTGCGGCTGATCGAGTCCGCGCCGAACAAGGGCGTACGCGTACGGAATCTGACCGCGGCCGACCTGGAGGAGAGCTACCCGGTGCGGGCCGGCCTGGAGGCGATCGCGGCGGAGCTGGCGGCCGGGAAGCTGGCCGAGGACTGCTCGGCCCTTGAGCCGCATGTCGCCGCGCTGTACGAAGCCGACCGGAACGCGGACGGCACCGGCCAGGTCCGGCACACCGTCGGTTTCCACCGCGAACTGGTCCGCGCCGCCGGCAACTCGGTGCTGCTGCACACCTGGGAGGGCCTCGGCATCGAGGTGTTCACGGCGCTGTCGATCCGCTGGCTGGGGACGGTCCAGCAGTCGTACGCGGAGGAGCACGAGGAGCTGGTGGCCGCGTTCCGGCGCCGGGATCCGCGGATCGCGGAGCTGGTGAAGGCGCACGTTCTCGGCTGCGCGCCGCGCGCGTGACGCAGCCGAGCGCAGCCATGCTCACCTGCGAAAACTCCGCAGAAACCGGCGAAAAACACGGCACCCGGTGCCCCCGCAAAAGGCACGCCGTGCCGACTTTCTCGTAATCAAGATATTTTGCCCGGGAACCTTTGATCGATCATCGATCAGGGAGTTACAGTCACCGACGGGCCACGCGGCGGAAGCCGCACGGTGTCACAACACCAGCGCCCGCCGCCCTGTCCTGCCAAAGACCAAGGGCACCCCCGAAATCCCCTTGCCGATGAGGGAACCCCCCTTCGACCGAGGAAGGCGGCGTTATGACCGACCCCTACGCCATCCAGCCGAGCGAGCTCGACCAGCTCCCGGACCGCGACCCCGAGGAGACCGCCGAATGGCAGGCCTCCCTGGACGCCGTCACGCAGGCTGCGGGTCCGCACCGTGCCGCGTATCTGATGCGCCGCACGCTGGAGCGCGCGGAGGGCAACGGCCTCGCGCTGCCCAAGCTGCTTGAGACGGACTACGTCAACACCATCCCGACCGCCGCCGAGCCGTCCGCGCCCGGCGACGAGGCGATGGAGCGCCGGATCACCGCGTGGAACCGCTGGAACGCGGCGGCGATGGTGACCCGCGGCGCGAAACACGGCGTCGGCGGCCACATCGCGACCTTCGCGTCCGCGGCCTGGCTGTACGAGACCGGCTTCAACCACTTCTTCAAGGGCAAGGAGGCCGACGGGTCGGGCGACCAGCTCTACATCCAGGGCCACGCCTCCCCCGGCGTCTACGCCCGCGCCTTCCTCGACGGCCGCCTCACCGAGACGCACCTCGACAACTTCCGCCAGGAGTCGGGCGGCAACGGCCTCCCGTCGTACCCGCACCCCCGCCGCCTCCCCTGGCTGTGGGAGTTCCCGACGGTGTCGATGGGCCTCGGCCCCCTCTCGGCGATCTACCAGGCACGCTTCAACCGCTACCTCACCGCGCGCGGCATCAAGGACGTCTCCGAGTCCCACGTCTGGGCCTTCCTCGGCGACGGCGAGATGGACGAGCCCGAGTCGACGGCGGCACTCGCACTGGCGAGCCGCGAGGGTCTGGACAACCTGACCTTCGTCATCAACTGCAACCTCCAGCGCCTCGACGGCCCGGTCCGCGCGAACTTCAAGATCGTGCAGGAGCTGGAGGCCCAGTTCCGCGGCGCGGGCTGGAACGTCATCAAGTCCCTGTGGGGCAACGCCTGGGACGAGCTGTTCCAGCTCGACACCACGGGCGCGCTCGTACGACGCCTGCGCGAGGTACCGGACGCCCAGGTGCAGACGTACCAGACGCGTGGCGCCGCCTACATCCGCGAGGACTTCTTCGGCAAGGACCCGGCGCTCGTCGAGCTCGCGAAGCTGCTGAGCGACGACAAGATCCTGGAGTGTTTCCACCTCTCGCGCGGCGGTCACGAGGCGAGCAAGGTGTACGCCGCGTACAAGGCGGCCGTGGAGCACAAGGGCGGCCCGACGGTCATCCTGGCGCAGACGGTCAAGGGCCACACGCTCGGCGAGGGCTTCGCGTCGAAGAACGCCAACCACCAGATGAAGAAGCTGTCGACGGACGAGTTCAAGCAGATGCGTGACCTGCTCGAACTCCCCATCAAGGACAGCGACTTCATCGACGGAGTCGTCCCGTACAGCCACCCCGGCGCCGACTCCCCCGAGGTCCATTACCTCCAGGAGCGCCGCGCGGCGCTCGGCGGTCCCGCCCCGGCCCGCCGCACGCACCCCCTCGCCGCGCTGCCCGCCGCGGCCGACAAGACGTTCGCGTCCTTCGACAAGGGCTCCGGCACGCAGAACGTGGCGACGACGATGGCGTTCGTCCGCCTCGTCAAGGACCTGGTCCGCGACAAGGAGACGGGCAAGCGCTGGGTGCCGATCGTGCCCGACGAGGCACGCACCTTCGGCATGGAGTCGCTCTTCCCGTCCCTGGGGATCTACTCCCCCAAGGGCCAGACGTACGAGCCCGTCGACCGCGACCAGCTCATGTACTACAAGGAAGCCAAGAACGGCCAGATCCTCAACGAGGGGATCACCGAGGCCGGTTCGATGGCGGACTTCATCGCCGCGTCGACGTCGTACGCGACGCACGGCGAAGCGATGATCCCCTTCTACATCTTCTACTCGATGTTCGGCTGGCAGCGCACGGCCGACCAGATGTGGCAGCTCGGCGACCAGCTCGGGCGCGGCTTCCTCGTCGGCGCCACGGCGGGCCGTACGACGCTGACGGGCGAGGGTCTTCAGCACGCGGACGGTCACTCCCCCGTGATCGCGGCGACGAACCCGGCCGCGCTGTCGTACGACCCCGCGTTCGCGTACGAGGTCGCGGCGATCGTCAAGGACGGCATCCGCCGCATGTACGGCGAGGCCGCGCCCGGCGAGGACTCGAACGTCTTCTACTACCTCACCGTCTACAACGAGCCGATCCCCCAGCCCGCCAAGCCGGCCGGCCTCGGCATCGACGAGGGCATCGTCAAGGGCCTCTACCGCTTCAACACGGCGGAATCCGCAGGCCTTTCCCCGGCTGCCAACGCGGCGCGCATTCAGCTCCTCGGCTCCGGTACGGCGATCCACTGGGCGTTGAAGGCGCAGCAGTTGCTCGCCGAGGAGTGGGGCGTCGCGGCCGATGTGTGGTCGGCGACGTCCTGGACCGAGCTGCGGCGCGACGCGCTGGACGCGGATGCGGCGTTGCTTCGGGGTGAGGAGCGGGTGCCGTACGTCCGTCAGGCGTTGCAAGGTGCCGAGGGTCCTGTCCTCGCGGTTTCCGACTACATGCGCCAGGTTCCCGACCAGATCGCGCAGTGGGTCGAGCAGGACTATTCGTCGCTCGGCGCGGACGGCTTCGGCCTGTCGGACACGCGTGACGCGGCTCGGCGTTACTTCGGCGTCGACGCGGAGTCGATCGTGGTCGCCGCGCTCGCCCAGCTGGCGCGACGCGGAGAAGTAAAGGCAACGGCGGTGAAGGAGGCGCGCGAGCGCTACGGCCTGTAGGGGATTTCCTTTCGCCCCCGCCGCCCCTACCCGTCCCATCCCTGGGGGCTGCCGCCCCCAGGGATGGGACGGGTAGGGGC
>NZ_JBLTJC010000568.1:0-4843 GCF_048158785.1 Streptomyces colwelliae
GCCCCCAGACCCCCGATCGGCCTGAACGGCCTCGTCCTCAAACGCCGGACGGGCTGAATAATGCGGCCCTGTGTTCAGAGGTACCGGACGGGCTGGCTAATGCGGGCCCTGTGTTGAGAGGTACCGGACGGCCTGAAGATTGCCAGCCTGAGTTGGCGCGAGGGTGTTGCCTACAAACCCGGCAGCACGTGCTCGAAGAACTCCCGGTCCGCGTCGAAGAGTGGGGTCATCGTCAGGAACTCCGCCGGGGTGACCCAGCGGACCTCGGAGACCTCGCCCGGGTCGGGGACGATCGTGCCGTTGCCTGTTTCCGCGGCGGTCCACCAGTGGAGGCGGAAGGTGCCGTCGTCGGTCACGGACTCCCAGACTTTGGAGAGCGGGGAGACCGTCAGGCCTACCTCCTCGTGGACCTCTCTGACCAGGGCTTCTTCCTGGGTTTCGCCTGGTTCGAGTTTGCCGCTCAGGGGTGCCCAGTAGCCGGAGCGGGCCGAGTCGGGGCCGCGGCGGATGACCAGGACGCGGTCCGCTCGACGGAGGACGGCGACGATCGCCTCACGCTGGGCCAAGCGGGCTCCTAGAGTTCGGGGCGGCCGGTGGCCACCGCGTAGAAGGCGACCGCGGCCGCGGCGCCCACGTTGAGGGAGTCGACGCCGTGGGCCATGGGGATGCGGACCCATTCGTCGGCGGCCACCAGGGCCTGGGTCGACAGGCCGTCGCCCTCGGCGCCCAGCATCAAAGCGACCCGGTCCATGCGGTGCGGGGCCGCCTCGTCCAGGCTCTTCGCCTTCTCGTCCGGAGTGAGCGCGAGGAGCGTGAAGCCTGCCTCGCGGACCGACTCCAGGCCCTTGGGCCAGCTGTCGAGGCGGGCGTAGGGGACCGAGAAGACCGCGCCCATCGAGACCTTCACGCTGCGGCGGTACAAGGGGTCCGCGCAGTCCGGGGACAGCAGGACCGCGTCCATGCCCAACGCCGCCGCCGAGCGGAAGATCGCGCCGATGTTGGTGTGGTCGTTGACCGACTCCATGACCACTACCCGGCGCGTGGTCTGGAGGAGTTCGTCCGCCGTGGGGAGCGGTTTGCGTTGCATGGAGGCGAGTGCGCCTCGGTGGACGTGGTAGCCCGTGACGCGTTCGGCCAACTCCGGGCTCACCGCGTAGACCGGGGCCGGGAGTTCGTCGATGACGTCCCGCATGACGTCGACCCACTTCGCGGACAGCAGCATCGAACGCATCTCGTAGCCCGCGTCCTTGGCCCGTCTGATGACCTTCTCGCCCTCGGCGATGAACAGGCCCTCGGCCGGTTCGCGCTTGCGGCGCAGCTCTACGTCGGTCAGGCCCGTGTAATCACGCAGGCGCGGGTCGTCGGGATCCTCAACGGTGATGAGATCGGCCACAGGGTGATACTGCCTTGTCCTGGGTGTGGTGCCAACGGCTGGGAACGGGTTGTGTTACCCGGGGTTACGCAGATGTCTTCGGGCCTACGGTGACTACCGCGCCGATGACGATCACCGACGGCGGCTTCACGTCCTCGGCGCGTGCCGTCTCGCCGACCGTCGCCAGGGTCGCGTCCACCCGGCGCTGGGCGGCCGTCGTGCCCTCCTGGACCAGGGCGACCGGCGTGTCCGCCGGCTTGCCGTGCGCGATCAGGGTCTCGGCGATCTTCCCGATCTTGTCGACGCCCATGAGAACCACCAGCGTGCCGGTCAGTTTGGCGAGGGACGGCCAGTCGACCAAGGAGCGTTCGTCATCAGGGGCTACATGGCCGCTGACCACCGTGAACTCGTGTGCGACTCCGCGATGGGTGACCGGGATGCCTGCGGCTCCAGGGACCGAGATCGAGCTGGAGATGCCGGGGACGACCGTGCACGGGATGCCGGCCTCGGCGAGCGCCTGGACCTCCTCCATGCCACGGCCGTAGACGAACGGGTCGCCGCCCTTGAGGCGGACCACCGACTTGCCCTGCTTGGCGTGTTCGATCAGCGCGTTGTTGATGGCCTCCTGGGCCATGTAACGGCCGTACGGGATCTTCGCCGCGTCGATCACCTCGACGTGCGGGGGGAGTTCGGCGAGGAGGTCGCGGGGGCCGAGGCGGTCGGCGATGACGACGTCGGCCTCGGCGAGGAGGCGGCGGCCGCGGACCGTGATCAGGTCCGGGTCGCCGGGGCCGCCGCCGACGAGGGCGACGCCCGGGGTGCGGGTGCGGTGGTGCGGGGCGACGAGCGTGCCGTCGCGCAGGCCCGCGACGACCGCGTCGCGGATCGCGGCGGTGTGGCGGGGGTCGCGACCGCTGGCGTTCGTGGTGAGTACGGCGACGGTGACACCCTCGCTGTGGCCCGTTGCCGGGGTCCATGCGGTGGCCTGGTCGGCGTCGTCGGCGCGGACGCACCAGACGCGGTGCGCTTCCGCTTCGGCGGAGGCGGCGGTGTTGGCGGTGGTGTCGCCGGTGGCGATCAGGGCGTACCAGGCGTCGGCCAGGTCGCCGTCCTCGTACGGGCGGCGCTGCCAGGTGATCTCGCCCGCGTCGGCCATCGCCTCGACGGACGGGGTCGCCTCCGGGGACACGAGCAGGATGTCAGCGCCCGCCGCGATCAGTGCCGGGAGGCGGCGCTGGGCGACCTGGCCGCCGCCGAGGACGACGACCCTGCGGCCGGTGAGACGGAGGCCTACGGGGTAGGCGGGGTTTTCGGCCATGAGGGTGCGGCTCCTCGGACGGGCGTGCGGTGGGCGCTACGGCTCTGGAGCGGCCCTGACGTGCGGATTTTAGAGTGCGTTCAGCGTACGGCGGGGGTGGGGTGGGCGCGACGGAACGCGTGCCCACCCCACCCCCACCCAGGTCGGTCTACTTCTCGGTGACGCCGGCCGAGTCGAACGTCGCCACCTCGTGCATCGCCCGCGCCGTGCTCTGCACCAGCGGCAGGGCCAGCAGCGCGCCCGTGCCCTCGCCGAGGCGGAGGTCGAGGTCGACCAGGGGGCGCAGGCCGAGCTTGTTCAGCGCCGCCACGTGGCCCGGTTCGGCGCTGCGGTGGCCGGCGATGCAGGCCGCGAGGACCTCGGGGGCGATCGCCCGGGCCACGAGAGCCGCGGCGCCGGCGCTGACGCCGTCCAGGATCACCGGCGTACGCAGGGACGCTCCGCCGAGCAGCAGGCCGACCATGGCCGCGTGCTCGAAGCCGCCGACCGCGGCGAGGACGCCGATGGGGTCGGCCGGGTCCGGCTGGTGGAGTTCGATCGCGCGGCGCACGACCTCCGTCTTGCGGGCGAGGGTCTCGTCGTTGATGCCGGTGCCCCGGCCCGTCACCTCGGCGGGGTCCGTGTCCGTGAAGACCGAGATGAGGGCTGCGGACGCGGTGGTGTTCGCGATGCCCATCTCACCGGTGAGCAAAGCCTTGTTGCCGGCCGCCACCAGGTCGCGGGCCGTCTCGATGCCCACCTCGATGGCCTGCTTGGCCTCCTCGCGGGACATTGCCGGGCCGGTCGTCATGTCGGACGTACCGGCACGGATCTTGCGGGGCAACAGGCCGGGCGTGGCCGGGAGTTCGGACGCCACACCCACGTCCACGACGCACACCTCGGCGCCCACCTGGCCCGCGAACGCGTTGCAAACGGCGCCACCGCCAAGGAAGTTGGCGACCATCTGGGCGGTCACCTCCTGCGGCCAGGGCGTGACACCCTGCGCGTGCACACCGTGGTCGCCGGCGAAGATCGCGACGGCCGCTGGCTCCGGGATCGGCGGCGGGCACTGCCGGGACAGCCCGGACAGCTGCGCGGAGATGATCTCCAGCATGCCGAGCGAACCCGGCGGCTTCGTCATCCGCTTCTGCCGCTCCCACGCCTCGCCGAGCGCCTTCGCGTCCAGTGGGCGGATCCCGGCGACGGTCTCGGCGAGGAGGTCGTGCGGGTCCTCGCCGGGCAGCGCCCGGCGGCCGTACGTCTCCTCGTGCACGACCCACGACAGCGGGCGGCGCTTGGACCAGCCGGCCTGCATCAGTTCGGGCTCGTCCGGGAACTCGTCGACGTAGCCGACGCAGAGGTACGCGATGACCTCCAGGTGTTCCGGCAGGCCGAGCGCGCGGACCATCTCGCGCTCGTCGAAGAAGCTGACCCAGCCGACGCCGAGGCCCTCGGCGCGGGCGGCGAGCCAGAGGTTCTCGACGGCGAGGGCGGCGGAGTACGGCGCCATCTGCGGCTGCGTGTGCCGGCCGAGGGTGTGGCGGCCGCCGCGGGTCGGGTCGGCGGTGACGACGATGTTCACCGGGGTGTCGAGGATCGCCTCGATCTTCAGTTCCTTGAACTGCTTCGCCCTGCCCTTCGGCAGCGACTTCGCGTACGCCTCGCGCTGGCTCTGGGCCAGTTCGTGCATGTTCCGGCGCGTGTCGGCGGAACGGATGACGACGAAGTCCCACGGCTGCGAGTGCCCGACGGACGGCGCGGTGTGCGCCGCCTCCAGGACGCGCAGCAGCACGTCGTGCGGGATCGGGTCGCTGCGGAAGCCGTTCCGGATGTCCCGACGCTCACGCATGACCTTCAGCACGGCCTCGCGCTCGGCGTCGTCGTAGGCGGGTGCGGCGGGGCCGGTGGACTCTCGTACGTCTTCCACTACGGCCGTGCTCTCTTCTTCCTGATCCGCGGCCCGGGTGTCCAGGTCGTCCGCGTGCTGTACGAGTTCCGGTTCGAGGTCCGGGTCGGCCGGGTCCGCCTCACGAGGGGCCGGGACGGCGGCGAAGGGTTCCTCCGCGGGGAGGGTGAGGGCGTGCGGCGGGGTCGGCGCGAGGTGCGGGGTGGTGGGCACGGAGCCTTCCACCGGCACGAAGCGGCCGAGGGAGTCGTCCGGGTGGGGCTGGGGC
>NZ_JBLTJC010000569.1:0-4827 GCF_048158785.1 Streptomyces colwelliae
CTGTCACACCCGCCCGGTACCGTCGAACCATGTCCAATCAGGCGACGAGTCCGAGGAGTCAGGGGAGCCCGGGGAACCCCACAGGCGAGCGGCACCTCGCCGTACTCGAAGGCGTCCTCGAACGCATCACGTACGCCAACGAGGAGAACGGCTACACGGTCGCCCGAGTCGACACCGGCCGCGGCGGCGGAGACCTCCTCACCGTCGTAGGCGCGCTGCTCGGCGCACAGGCCGGCGAATCCCTCCGCATGGAGGGCCGCTGGGGCTCGCACCCTCAGTACGGCAAGCAGTTCACCGTGGAGAACTACACAACACTGCTCCCCGCCACCATCCAGGGCATCCGCCGCTACCTCGGCTCGGGCCTGGTCAAGGGCATCGGCCCCGTCTTCGCCGACCGCATCACCCAGCACTTCGGCCTGGACACGCTCCAGATCATCGAGGACGAACCCAAGCGCCTTATCGAGGTCCCGGGGCTCGGCCCCAAACGCACCAAGAAGATTGCCGACGCCTGGGAGGAGCAGAAGGCGATCAAGGAGGTCATGCTCTTCCTCCAGACCGTCGAGGTGTCCACGTCGATCGCGGTCCGGATCTACAAGAAGTACGGCGACGCGTCGATCTCGGTCGTCAAGAACCAGCCGTACCGCCTCGCCTCCGACGTCTGGGGCATCGGCTTCCTCACCGCCGACAAGATCGCCCAGTCCGTAGGCATCCCGCACGACAGCCCGGAGCGCGTCAAGGCGGGCCTCCAGTACGCCCTTTCGCAGGCCACCGACCAGGGCAACTGCTACCTCCCCGAAGAGCGGCTCATCGCCGACGCGGTGAAGCTCCTCCAGGTCGACACCGGCCTCGTCATCGAGTGCCTCGCCGAACTCGCCCTCCCGGACGAGGAGTCGGGCGACCCCGGTGTCGTACGCGAAAAAGTCCCTGGCCCCGACGGCGACTCGGAACCCGTCACCGCCGTCTACCTCGTCCCCTTCCACCGCGCCGAACTCTCCCTCGCCGCCCAGCTACGCCGCCTCCTCCGCGCGGAAGCGGACCGCATGCCCGGCTTCCACGACGTGGCCTGGGACAAGGCGCTGGCATGGCTCAAGGGCAAGACGGGTGTGGAACTCGCCCCCGAGCAAGAGGCCGCCGTCAAGCTCGCCCTCACGAAAAAGGTCGCCGTCCTCACCGGCGGCCCCGGCTGTGGAAAGTCATTCACGGTCCGCTCGATCGTCGAGCTGGCCCGCGCCAAGAAGGCCAAGGTCGTCCTCGCCGCCCCCACCGGCCGGGCCGCCAAACGCCTCGCCGAACTCACCGGTGCCGAGGCATCGACTGTCCACCGCCTCCTGGAACTCAAGCCCGGCGGCGACGCGGCCTACGACAAGGACCGCCCCCTGGACGCCGACCTGGTCGTGGTCGACGAGGCATCCATGCTGGACCTCCTCCTCGCCAACAAGCTGGTCAAGGCCGTACCCCCAGGGGCACACATCCTCTTCGTCGGAGACGTGGACCAACTCCCCAGCGTCGGCGCCGGCGAGGTGCTGCGCGACCTGCTGGCCGACGGCGGACCGATCCCCGCCGTACGCCTCACGCGCGTGTTCCGCCAGGCCCAGCAGTCCGGCGTGGTGACCAACGCGCACCGGATCAACTCCGGGCAACATCCGCTCACCGACGGCATGAAGGACTTCTTCCTCTTCGTCGAGGACGACACGGAGGAGGCCGGCCGGCTCACCGTGGACGTGGCGGCCCGGCGGATTCCGGCCAAGTTCGGGCTCGACCCGCGCCGGGACGTGCAGGTGCTCGCACCCATGCACCGGGGACCGGCGGGCGCGGGCAACCTCAACGGGCTGTTGCAGCAGGCGATCACGCCCGGCCGCCCCGATGTCCCCGAGAAGCGGTTCGGCGGCCGGGTCTTCAGGGTCGGCGACAAGGTCACCCAGATCCGCAACAACTACGAGAAGGGCGAGAACGGCGTCTTCAACGGCACGGTCGGCGTCGTCACCTCACTCGACCCGGTGGACCAGCGCCTCACGGTGCTGACGGACGAGGACGAGGAAGTGCCGTACGAATTCGACGAACTCGACGAGCTGGCGCACGCGTACGCGGTGACGATCCACCGCTCCCAGGGCAGCGAATACCCGGCCGTCGTGATCCCGGTCACCACGGGCGCGTGGATGATGCTCCAGCGGAACCTGCTGTATACGGCCGTGACCCGCGCCAAACAGCTGGTCGTCCTCGTGGGTTCGCGCAAGGCGATCGGCCAGGCGGTCCGCACGGTCTCGGCGGGCAGGCGCTGCACAGCCCTGGACTTCAGACTCTCGGGCCCATGACTCGACCCACCTCGACCCACCTGGGCTCAGCTCGACCCATCACGAAAAATGATCGATCAAATGAGTCAGGAAGGTCACACAGCACTTCCAGATGCCGGGGTGGAGGGGGCAGGATGAACAGGTTGGCGGCACTGAGTGCCGCCAATAGGCCCAATGGTCGACCCCGAGTGCACTCTCCTGCGCCAAATGGGGGATGGTAGAGACAGTCAGGGCAACCTCGAAGAAGAGGCACAACGTCGGTGAGGGATGACGTGAGCGACAACTCTGTAGTACTGCGGTACGGCGACGGCGAGTACACCTACCCGGTGATCGACAGCACCGTCGGCGACAAGGGCTTCGACATCGGGAAGCTCCGCGCCCAGACCGGTCTGGTGACGCTGGACAGCGGTTACGGGAACACCGCCGCCTATAAATCCGCCATCACCTACCTCGACGGTGAGCAGGGCATCCTCCGGTACCGCGGCTACCCGATCGAGCAGCTGGCCGAGCGCTCCACCTTCGTGGAGGTCGCCTACCTGCTCATCAACGGCGAGCTGCCGACCGTCGACGAGCTCACCGTGTTCAAGAACGACATCACGCAGCACACCCTGCTGCACGAGGACGTCAAGAACTTCTACAAGGGCTTCCCGCGCGACGCCCACCCGATGGCGATGCTGTCGTCGGTCGTCTCGGCGCTGTCCACCTTCTACCAGGACAGCCACAACCCGTTCGACGAGAAGCAGCGCAACCTCTCCACGATCCGGCTCCTCGCGAAGCTTCCGACGATCGCGGCGTACGCGTACAAGAAGTCGATCGGCCACCCGTTCGTCTACCCGCGCAACGACCTCGGCTACGTCGAGAACTTCCTGCGCATGACCTTCTCGGTCCCGGCGCAGGAGTACGACCTCGACCCGGTCGTCGTCTCCGCGCTCGACAAGCTGCTGATCCTGCACGCGGACCACGAGCAGAACTGTTCGACCTCGACGGTCCGCCTCGTCGGCTCCTCGCAGGCCAACATGTTCGCCTCGATCTCGGCCGGCATCAACGCGCTGTGGGGTCCGCTGCACGGCGGCGCCAACCAGTCGGTCCTGGAGATGCTGGAAGGCATCCAGGCGAGCGGCGGCGACGTCGACTCCTTCATCCGCAAGGTGAAGAACAAGGAAGAGGGCGTCCGCCTGATGGGCTTCGGCCACCGGGTGTACAAGTCCTTCGATCCGCGCGCCAAGATCATCAAGGCTGCCGCGCACGACGTCCTCTCGGCCCTTGGCAAGTCCGACGAGCTGCTGGACATCGCCCTGAAGCTCGAAGAGCACGCGCTGTCGGACGAGTACTTCATCTCGCGCAACCTCTACCCGAACGTCGACTTCTACACCGGCCTGATCTACCGGGCCATGGGCTTCCCGGCCGAGATGTTCACGGTCCTGTTCGCCCTGGGCCGCCTCCCGGGCTGGATCGCCCAGTGGCACGAGATGATCAAGGAGCCGGGTTCTCGTATCGGGCGCCCGCGCCAGATCTACACGGGTGTCGTCGAGCGCGACTTCGTGCCGGTCGAGGGCCGCTGATAGCTCCGCTGGGTCCGCGTAGTTCGTTCACCGCGGGCCCGGTGGGGGCTGGTCGCGCAGTTCCCCGCGCCCCTAAAAGCAGCAGTGCCCGGCGTCCCTAAGGGAAGGGGCGCCGCAGCGCAGCAGCAACAACTCCGGATCACTACGCCACTGCAAAACCCCGGACCACAGCAAGACCGCGCCCTTTCGACCCCCTCGCCCCACGTCGGCGAGTGAGCCGAAGGGGCGCGCCTGTGTCGAGAGACCCAGCGCGCGGAGGCGCGCAGCGCCGAGCACGGTGGGTCTCTCGACACAGGCTTTGGCGCCCCGGAGGCGAACCGAGCTCGAAAAAAGAGGTAAAAGAAGGCGCCCTGCCGACGGTCCCCCCACGGGCCGGCGTACAGGGCGCCTTCCCATGTCCCGGTGCGGATTCCCCCCACGGGATCCGGCCGGGCGTCTTAGAGAACCAGCGCCTGAATCGCTGTACTGCGTACTGCCGAAGCTCGATGAAGCTGAGCTTCGTTGAGTAGAACGAGCAAAACTCCTCGTACTACTGGATGGAACCAGTGATGTGTGCGATCTGCCGGGACATCGCACGTCGGGAGGGCCGCTCAAAGCTCCCCGGTGTACGTGCCCCGGCAACGCATCTCTGAGGAAGTCCCCCAAGACATCCTCAGATGCCAGTTCGCGCCCCCCAAGACGCTTGCTGACATCGTCAACTTAGACCTTCGAACCCCTTCGATGGTTACGTTCACATCACTGTGATCTGCGTCTCTTGCATATGTCCGTTAGGTGCGCAAGAGCCCCGATGTCGTGGTCGGGACCCCAGCGTAAGGATGATGCGCGAGCCTTGTGAAGAGCTTATGTGAGGCCGTCCTCCGTCTCTAGGGGGACTCTTACTTCGACTTCCCGTAACTCCCGGTAACTTTGCGGAACTTCAGCGAAATGTCCGAAGTCGCAGGCTGTTGGAGACCACGAACACCGACGAGAAGGCC
>NZ_JBLTJC010000570.1:0-4821 GCF_048158785.1 Streptomyces colwelliae
ACCTGGGGACCAAGGGGGGCCTGAAGACCGACGAGCACGCGCGCGTGCTGCGGCCCGACGGTTCGGTGATCTCCGGTCTGTACGCGTCGGGGAACACGATGGCGCCGATGTCCGGCCGGATCTACCCTGCTGGCCGGCATGCGGCGCCGTTGGGTTGGCGGGCTGGGGAGGAGGGGCGGAGGCGGAACGGGGCGGTGGACAAAGGCACGGCGCACTTGATCCGCCGGGCAACCTGAGCGCCCCTTTTAGGGGCGCGGGGAACGGCGCGACCAGCCCCCGACGGCCCGCAGCCCCCAACGCGCATCCAGTGGCAGTCTCGACCGGGAAACGGACACGGTGTTCCACGGGACCTGCATCACGCCCAACCCCCCTGCCTGCGCCGCGTCCTGCGCAGCAGCCAGAAGAAGAACGGGCTGCCCAGCAGGGCCGTCAGGACGCCGAGCGGGAGTTCCGCGGGGGCCGCGATCGTGCGGGCGGTGAGATCCGCGGCCAGGAGGACCAGCGCACCGAGGAGCGCGCTGGCCGGGATCAGGAAGCGGTGGCCGGGGCCCGCCGCCATGCGGAGCAGGTGGGGTACGACGAGGCCCACGAAGCTGATGATCCCGGAGACGCTGACCGCCGCCGCCGTGAGCAGGGCGATGACCAGCACCAGGATGATCCGGAGCCGTTCGACGTCAACTCCCAGGTGGCGGGCGGGGCGTTCACCGAGGGCGAGGAGGTCCAGTCGCCGTGCGTGGAGCGGCGCCAGGGTGAGGCCGATCATCGCGCACGGGAGGATCGCGAGGACCTTCGGCCAGGTCGCCTGGGAGAGCGAGCCGAGCTGCCAGAAGGTGATCTGGTTGACCGCCGCAGTGTCCGCGAAGAACAGGAACAGCCCGATCAGCGCCCCCGCGAACGCGTTCAGCGCGATCCCCGTGAGGATCAGCGTCACGACCTCCGTACGGCCGCCCGAGCGCGACATCGCGTAGACCAGCAGAACCGTGGCGAGCCCGGAGACGAACGCCACCGCCGACACCGTCCACGTCCCGAGGAAGTCGAGCCCGAACGCGACCACCGCGACCGCGCCCACCGCCGCCCCCGAGGACACCCCGATGACCCCGGGCTCGGCGAGCGGATTCCCGAACACGCCCTGCATCAAGGCCCCCGCGCAGCCCAGCGACGCCCCGACGAGCAGGGCGAGCACGATGCGGGGGAAGCGCACGTTCCACAACACCGACTCCGGTACGCGGTCCAACGCCCCGCCGCCCAGCCCGAGTCGGTGCTGCACCGAGGCCAGGACGTCCCCGGTCGGGATCGGATACGCGCCCAGCCCGGCGGCCACCGGGACGAGGACGAGCAGGGCGACCACCAGTCCGACGGTGAGCATCCAGCCCGTACTGCGCCGTCTTCGCGGGGGAGTCGGGATACTGACCGCCTCAACCCCCTTGTCCAGTACGGTCATTCGCCCCCGCCTCCGTACAACTGGTCCACCAGCGACTTGAGTACCTGGTCGGTGCGCGGCCCGTAGTTGAGGAGCACGCCGTCCTCGATCGAGACGACCCGCCGGTTCATCCCGGCCGGGGTCTGCGCGACACCGGGGATCTTCACCAGCCCGTCGACACCGCCGACCGACTCAAGTCCCTTGGTCATGACGAGAATCGCGTCCGGCGCGGCTTGCGCGAGCGCCTCGGTGGTGATGGCGGTGAAGTCCTGCTTCAGGCCCGACTCCGCGCCCGCGTCGACCGCTCCGGCCGCCTCCAGGAGCGAGGTCGCGCCCGAGCCCTTGCCGCCGATGAGATACACGGACGCGGACCCGCGCAGATACAGGAACGCGACCCGCGGCTTCTCCTTGTGCGCCGGAATCGCCTTGCGGACAGCGGCGATCCGGTCCTCCGAGCGCTTGGTCAGCTCCTTGCCCGCGGCCGGTACGCCGAGCGCGTCGGCCACCGCCTGGATGCGCGGGCCGACGTCGGCGAGACCCGTCGCCGGGTCGACGACGAGGACCGGGATGCCGGCGGCGCGGATCTGGCCCATGGCCTCGGACGGCCCGGTGGTCGTCTCGGCGAGCACGAGGTCGGGCTTGAGGGACAGCACGCTCTCCGCCGAGACGTCGTGGTTGCGGGTCACCAGGGGGAGTTTCGCGGCCTGTTGGAAGGTGGCGGTGATGTCCCGGGCCACGACCCGCTTCCCGAGCCCGAGCGTGAACACGATCTCGCTGAGGCTGCCGGAGAGGGGGACGATGCGCCGCGCGTCGCGGACGGTGACCTTCTTGCCGTCCGCTGAGCCCACGGTGACCGGGAGTTGGGGGTCCGGGGTGTCGGTCAGCGGCTCCACGCGGTTGGCCGGTGCGGCGGCCTTCGGCGATGCGGTGGCCGCGGAGGTGCCGGTGCCCCCGCATCCGGTGAGCGTGAGCGCGAGCACGGACAACAGTGCTCCCGCCAGTCGTGTGCGCAAGCGTGGCACGGTCCCGTCCGTCTCTCTCGGCATCTCTCGATATCTCTCGGGCACTGTCGTTTCAGGTGAGGAAAGCTTAGGTTAGCCTTACCTTCGCTCGCTACCGGCAGTCGTCATCCGGAGGACCCACCCATGCCCGCGCGCCCAAGAGTCGTGCTTGTCCCTGGTTCGCCTCCGGGGCGCTCCAGCTGGTTCCGGCTCACTGTCACCGTGGTGTGCACGGCCGTTCTGACGGTCCTCGCCGCCCTGCTCCCCGCGGCCCTCGCCCACGCCGAGAGCCGTACCGTGCAGGGCGGCCGGCTCGACTGGGGCATCAAGTCCTCGTTCCAGAGCTATGTCACCGGGCCCATAGCGAACGGGAGTTACTCCCTCACGGGCGGCGCGGCGACCGTGGGCAGCAGCCAGTTCCGCTTCCCCTCGGCGACGGGTTCGTACGACGGCTCGACGGGCGCGTTCCGCTCGTCCTTCGCGGGCGGGGTGCACTTCGTCGGCCACAGGAAGACCGACGGCAGCTACGAACTCGACCTCACCCTGAGCCGCCCCACGGTCCGCATCTCGGGCTCGACGGGCACGCTCTATCTGGACGTGACGAGCAAGGCGAAGGGCACGGGGACGGTCACGACGTCCTCGCAGGTGCCCTTCGCCTCCCTCGCGCTGCGCGGCATCAACATGAAGGCCGGCGATGTCACCGGGGTCGTCCTCAACGACATGCCCGCCACCCTCACCGCGCAGGGCGCCAAGTCCTTCGCCGGCTACTACACGGCCGGTACGGCACTGGACCCGGTGAGCCTCTCGGCGGACGTGCAGGCCGCGGCCACCAAGACCGCCACGCCCACCCCGACACCCTCCAAGTCCGCCGCGAAGAAGGAGACTTCGAGCGGTGCGATCGCGGACGGTGCCGTCGACTGGGGGGTGCGGCGCACCTTCCGGGAGTACGTCACCGGTGACATCGCCAAGGGCAAGTGGACGCTCTCGGCCGGAGCGGAGGACGGCGGCGCCCTCTTCCGCTTCCCGGGCGGTGAAGGGACGTACAAGAGCGGGGAGTTGACGGCCTCGTTCAAGGGCGCGGTGCGTTTCACCGGTGCCGAGGGCCTCGATCTGAGGCTCAGCGGTGTCCGGGCGACCGTCGACGACGGCAAGGGCACGCTCTATGCCGACGTCACCAGCACCGACTTCAACAGCACTGATTTCACCGGCAAGAAGGTCCCGCTGGTCACCTTCACCGCGAAGGGCCTCAAGGCGGCCAAGGGTCTGGTGAAGGTCACCGAGGCGCCCGCGAAGCTCACCGCGCAGGGCGTGAGGGTCTTCGGCGGGATGTACCAGGCGGGCACCGCCATGGACCCGGTGTCCCTGGCCGTCGCCCTCACCGACGACGCGAAACTGCCCGCACTGCCCGACCTGGGCACCACACCCACGGCGAGCGAGACCCCCGAGGAACAGTCGGCCCGTCCCTCGGTGTCCGCCGAGCCGGTCGCCGACAACTCCGGCGGTGACAACGGCACTTCGGCCGCGCTGCCGATCGGCCTCGCGGCCGGCGCCCTGCTGGTGGCGGCCGCGGTGTCCGTGCTGGTCGTCCGAAGGCGCCGCAGTCGCCCGGCCACCGAGTCCGCCGGCCCGGAAGCGGACTGACCCCCTTACCCGGTCCGCGCGTTGGCGGACCATCCACTCACCTCAAGGAGAACCACGGCCATGCCCGTCAGACGCCCTCGTCTTTCCTTCGCCCTCGCCGCGGCCGTCGCGACCGCCGCCGCGTTCGGCGCCACGGCGCTCGCCACGACCACCGCGTCGGCGGCCGAAGTCCCGCTCAGCGGCTACGAGTTGACCTGGGGCATCAAGCAGTCCTACCGCACGTACGTGAGCACCTACGCGCAGGGCTCCTTCACCGCCACGGACGGCGCCTCGCAGGCCGCGAACAACGGCGCCTTCACCTTCACGGACGGCACGGGCACCTACGACACCACCAGCCACGCCGTGCACCTCACCTTCAAGGGCACCGTCACCGCCAAGTCGACGCTGCACGGCTTCGTGCGGGAGATGTCCGACTTCCAGTACGACAGCGCGGCGGGCACCCTCACCGCCGACCTCGTCGCGGACGGCGGCACCAAGCAGCAGGACGTGACGCTCGCGACGGTCGCCGCACCGACGAGCCAGGACCTGACGAACCTCGCCACCACACTCACCGCGGCGGCGGGCACGTTCCTCGGCAGCGACACGTACGCGAACGCGGCCGGCGACCCGCTGTCGGCGGTCAAGCCGGTGTCGACGACGTCGCCGACCCCGTCCAACTCGTCGACGGAGTCGGTGGTGCCAGTTTGGACACCTACTTCATCGGTGCGGCCATCCGCGCCTTCCCCCGCGTCTATATCCGCTGGTTCGACGGCCACCAGC
>NZ_JBLTJC010000571.1:0-4745 GCF_048158785.1 Streptomyces colwelliae
CCCGCCACGTCGCCCGCCAACTCGCCCGCCAAGTTGCCTGTCGGCCAAGGAGGTTGATCCCCCGTGTTCCACCGACGGCGTGCCACCATGGCCGCCTTCCTGCTCCCCGCGATCGCCGTGTACGCGCTCTTCATCCTGTATCCGCTGTTCAAGGGCGTGTACCTGAGCTTCACCGACAGCGTCGGCGGCCCGATCTCCCACTTCGTCGGCATGGACGAGTACACGGCGATGGCGGACGACCCGGCGGTCTCCGCGGCGCTGTGGCACACGGTCCTCTACGCCGTCGTGGTCGTCGTCGTGCAGAACGGCCTCGGGCTGCTCTTCGCGTCGATGCTGTTCCGCCGCCCGAGGGTCCGAAAGGCCCTGAACGTCGTCCTGTTGACCCCGACGCTGATCTCGCCGCTGATGGCCGCGTTCATCTGGTCGTACCTCTTCGCGCCGAACGGCGGCCTCAACGCGCTGCTCGACGGGGTCGGCCTCGGCGCGCTCAAGCACGTCTGGCTCGGCGACCCGTCCACCGCGCTGTACTCGGTCGCCACCGTCAACATCTGGATGTTCACCGGCTACTCGTGCGCGATCTTCCTCGCCAGCTACCTGAGCATGCCGACCGAACTCCTGGAGGCCGCCGCCCTGGACGGCGCGAGCGGCTGGCGGCGCTTCCGCAGCATCGAATGGCCGCTGCTGGCGCCCGCGTTGACCGTCAACGTGACGCTCAGCCTGATCGGTTCGCTCAAGGTCTTCGAGTTCCCGCTCGTCCTGACCAACGGCGGCCCGGCCGGCGCGACGGACACCCTGACCCTGCTCGTCTACCGCAACATCTTCGGCGGCGGGAAGTTCGCCTACGGCGTCGCCCTCGCGGTGCTGCTCCTCGTGACCGTGGTCGTCCTGTCCAGCGCGACCAACTCCCTGCTCAGACTGCGCGAACGGCGCGTGTGACGCCGTACGGACGCCTCCAAGGACGTACGCACCCCGTCGGCACCGTTGGAATCGGACGGATCACCCCATGACCTCACCCCTCTCAACCGCGGTCCCCGCACCGGAAGTCGGCCGCCCCGCCGGGAAGCGTGACGCGCCCCGGCCCCGTGCCGCCGCGCCGTGGACCCCGCGCAGGCTCGCGGCCGGCCTCGGCACCACGGTGCTCTGTCTCGGCACGGTCCTGTTCGTGCTGCCGTTCGTGTTCACCATCGTCACCTCGCTGCGCACGGCGGCGGACGTGGCGCGCTCCCCGCTGGGCGTGCCGCACTCCTTCACGCTGAAGAACTTCACGCAGGCCTTCAGCCAGATCCACTACGGCACCAGCACCCTCAACACCCTTCTGATCACCGGGCTTTCGTGCGCGCTGATCACGGTGCTCGGCGCGCTCGCGGGCTACCCGCTGGCCCGCATCACCGCGGGCTGGTCGACGGCGGTGTACCGGCTCTTCATCCTCGGCACGTCGATCCCGGTGTTCGTGGTCGTGGCACCCCTGTACCTGCTGATGCGCGACCTGAACCTGCTCGACACGTACGCGGGCGTCGTCTTCATCTACACCGCGCTCAACCTGCCGTTGGCCGTGTTCTTCTACACCAGTTTCATCCGCCAGATCCCGACCGACCTGGAGGAGGCGGCGGCCCTCGACGGCTGCGGCGCGCTGCGCACGTTCTTCGTCATCATCCTGCCGCTGCTACGGCCGGTCACCAGCACCCTGTTGACGTTCATCTCGCTCCAGATCTGGAACGACCTCCTCGTCCCCCTCGTATTCCTCCAGGACCCGGGAAAGCGCACGGTCATGGTGAACGCGTACTCCTTCATCGACCCGCACACCGTGCAGCCCACCACCCTTTTCCCCGCGGCCCTGTTGGGCGTGCTGCCCCTCTTCGTCATCTTCATCTTCTTCCAGCGCCAGATGGTCGCCGGGATGTCGGCGGGAGCTGTCAAGTGACGGAACAGCAGGCTGGAGACGGTCACATGACGGATCGTCATTTCGAACGGCCCGCTCTCACAGCCCAGTTGACCAGTACCCGGGTCATGGCCATCCTCAGGTCCGCCGACGCCTCCGGGCTGCCCGCCGCGGCCCGTGCCCTCGCGGCCGGCGGGGTCACCTGTCTGGAGGTCACCCTCACCACGGCGGGCGCGCTGGACGCGATCGCCCGTATCAAGGACGAACTCGGCGCCGCCGTATCGGTGGGCGCGGGTACGGTCCTCACCGCGGCCGACACCCGGGACGCGCTGGCGGCGGGCGCGGAGTTCCTGGTCGCCCCCAACGTCGACCCGGACGTCATCCGCGCCGCGGCCGATCTCGGCGTCCCCTTCTACCCGGGGGCGTGGACGGCGACCGAGGTGATCACCGCCTGGCGGGCGGGTGCCGCGGCCGTGAAACTCTTCCCGGCGTGTACGGGCGGGCCGAACCATCTGGCCCAACTCCGGGCCCCGCTGCCGGAGATACCGCTCATGGCGGTCGGCGGCGTGGATCTGGAGGCGGCGGGGCGGTACATGGCCGCGGGGGCACTCGCCGTGGGCGTCGGCTCCCCGCTGCTGCGCGGCGCCGACCGGGACCCCGCCCCGGACGCGCTGAGCGCCCTCACGGCACGGGCACGCGCACTGCTGAAGACGGTCAGGCCCGACACCGGGGCCGAGGAGAGATTTCTGTGAACACCCGCAAGCCTGTTGAGGGTGACGAGCCCTACCTCGTCACGGTGGGCGAGACCCTCGGCGTCCTGTCCGCCGCCGGCCCCGGCCCGCTCGCCCTGGGCACCAGCCTGCGCCTCGGCATCGCCGGCGCCGAGTCGAACGTGGCCGTGGGCGTCAGCCGCCTGGGCGGCCGGGCGACGTGGATCGGCCGGGTGAGCGACGACGAGCTGGGCGAACTGGTGCTGCGCGAGCTGCGCGCGGAGGGGGTGACCGCCCTCGCCGTACGCGATCCGGCGCCGACGTCGCTCCTCATCAAGGAGAAGCGCACCAGTACGCATCACCGGATGCGCTACTACCGGACGGCGACGGCGGGTGTGCGCCTGGTCCCCGAGGACATTCCGGAGGAGGTGGTGGCGGGGGCGTCGGTCCTCCATGTCACCGGTATCACACCGGCGTTGGGGGAAGGCCCGGCGCGAGCGGTCCGCCGCGCGGTGGATGTGGCCAAGGGCGCCGGGGTGTTGGTCTCCCTCGACATCAACTTCCGTTCCCTGCTGTGGAACGAGGACGAGGCGAGGGAGGCGGTCCTGCCGCTCCTCCGGGACAGCGACCTGGTGTTCGCGGGCCCGCACGAGGCACGGCTGGCGGTACCCGACCGTCACGAACCCGAGGAACTGGCCAAGGGGATCTGCGAGTTGGGCCCGGCCGGTGCGGTGATCAAACTGGGCGCGGAGGGAGCCTTCGCGCTCGTCGACGGCCGCCCGTACCGCCAACCGGCGCTGCCTGTCCGCGTTCACGACTCGGTGGGGGCGGGGGACGCGTTCGTGGCGGGCTACTTGGCCGAACTCCTCGCGGGCGCGGGGCCGTCGGTCAGGCTCGACACGGCCGCCCGGCTCGGTGCGTTCGCGGTCGGCACGGAGGGCGACTGGGAGGGCCTCCCGCGCCGCGCCGAACTCGCTCTGCTGGACCACCACGACGACGTACTCCGCTGACGAAATACACCGCTGAGGGACTGAACACATATGTCACGAGAGACAGTTGAGGATCCGTCAATCATGGCTGGGGCACGGCAGGTTGCCGTCCTGACCGGTTCGTACACGCCGGACACGGGAGGTGAGGGCGTCGGTGTGACGGCGCTGCGCTTCACGCCGGGAGACGGTCTGCGTGTGGTGGACGCGGTGGCGGCGAGCGGTGCGTCGTACCTGGCGGCGCATCCGGCCCTGCCCGTCGTCTACACGACGCACGAGTCGACGCCGGGCGCGGTCGGCGCGTTCGCCCTACGGGAGGGCGCGGCGCCGGTGCCGCTGGGAGCACCCCTGACCAGCGGCGGCGCGAACCCGTGCCACCTGACCGTCCACCCGAGCGGCGACCATCTCCTCACCGCCAACTACGGCACGGACACGGTGCCCGGCACGGTGGCGGTACACCGCCTGGACGCGGACGGCAGGCTCGCGGACCTGACGGACGTGGTCGAACACAAGGGCTCGGGGCCGGTGGCCGGCCGCCAGGAGGGCACCCACGCCCACCAGGTCGTCGTGGACCCGGCCGGCCGCTACGTCCTGGCCACCGACCTGGGCGCGGACACGGTGTTCACGTACGAACTGGACACCGACACGGGCAAGTTGAAGCCCGTGGCCGCCTCCCAGCTCCGCCCGGGTTCCGGCCCCCGCCACCTCGCCTTCACCCCGAGCGGAGACCTGGTCCTCAGCGCCGACGAACTCTCCTCGACGGTGACGTGCCACCGCTACGACGCCGGGACCGGCACCCTGCACGAACTGTCCCGGGTGCCGGCGACGGCCGTAGCGGACATCCCCAACCAGCCCGGCGGCATCGTGACTTCGGACTGCGGACGCTACGTCTGGGTCACCAATCGGGGCGCGGACACGGTGGCCGCGTTCCGGATCGCGGGGTCGGCTCTTGAGCCTCTCGGTGAGGTTCCGAGCGGGGGCAGCTGGCCTCGGGGGCTGACCGCGGCGGCCGGATATCTGCTGGTGGCCAACCAACACAGCGGGACCGTCGCGGCGTTGAAGGTGCTGGAGGACGGGTCGTTGGGGGAGGCGGAGGTGGTCGTGGAGGTGGCTTCTGTGGTGTGCGGGTTGGTGGTCTGAGCGGGCTGGCGGGCCGGCGGGCTGGCGGGC
>NZ_JBLTJC010000572.1:0-4745 GCF_048158785.1 Streptomyces colwelliae
GGTCATCGAGGGTCCCTCCTGGGGCGGGGTGTCCTCCTAACGGCACCATCGCCCGCGTCCGGCCACCAGCGCGCCGGGCCGTCCGGGTGAGTGCCAGTACTTCGGTTGTGGGTCGGGTGCGGGCCCGGTGGGGGCTGGTCGCGCAGTTCCCCGCGCCCCTAAAAGCAGGGGGTCAGCGCTAGGCCAACTCGACGGGCAACCCCCTAGGGGCGCGGGGCTGTGACATTTGCGGCTCCGCCGCGCGGGCGCGACCAGCCCCAACGGCGCCGCACCCGAAAATCCATGGCCGGAGTCTTCGAACGACTGCTACCGTCCGCCCCATGAAGCGCGCCCCACTGTCCATCACGACGACGCCGGACCCTGTCCCGGCGCGCTGACTGCTGAACCGAGTCGAAGCCCCGGGGCGAGTGCCCCGGGGCTTTGTCGTCGCCGGAATCCTCGCCCCGCCCCCCCCATACCGCGAGGAGCCCCGTCATGTACGACCACCGTCGCCTCGGCCGCGAGCTCGACCTCTTCGACACCGACCCCCTGATGGGCGCGGGCCTGCCGTACTGGCTGCCCGACGGTGCGATCGTGCGGCACGAACTCGAGGAGTACGTAAGGGAGTTGGAGCGCGCCGAAGGCTACCGGCACGTGTACTCGCCCGTCCTCGGCAAGCGCGAGCTGTACGAGATCTCCGGGCACTGGTCCCACTACAGCGAGGACATGTTCCCGCCGATGAAGCTGGGCGGCGAGGAGGTCGTGCTGCGGCCGAGTCTCTGTCCCCACCACGCCCTGATCTACCGCTCCCGTTCCCACAGTTACCGCGAACTGCCGCTCCGTATCGCCGAGTTGGGCGGCATGTACCGTTCCGAACTCTCCGGCGTCCTCGGCGGACTGACCCGCGTCCGCGCGATCCAGCTCAACGACGCCCACATCTTCTGCACCCTGGACCAGGCCGTCGAGGAGGCCCGCACCGCCCTGAACCTCATCACCCGCGCCTACGCCGACCTCGGCATCCGCGCTTCCCGCCACCGTCTCTCGCTGCCGGGGGAAGGCGGCAAGTACGTCGCGGATCCGGCCCTTTGGCGCCGGGCCACCGCGATGCTGCGGGAGGTCCTCGACGGTTCGGGCATCGCGTACGAGTCCGCCGAGGGCGAGGCCGCCTTCTACGGCCCGAAGATCGACGTCCAGATCGCCGACGCGGCCGGCCGCGAGGCCACCCTCTCCACCGTCCAGATCGACTTCCACCAGCCGGAGCGCTTCGACCTGCACTACATCGGCGCCGACGGCGCGAAACACCGGCCGGTGATGGTGCACCGCAGCGTCATCGGGAGTGTGGAACGGGCCGTGGCGCACCTGGTGGAGGAGCACGGCGGGGCGTTCCCGGCGTGGCTGGCGCCCGTGCAGATGGTCGTCCTGCCGGTGTCGGAGGCGCAGGCCGGGCCCGCGTACGACCTCGTGGAGCGGGCCCTCGCCCAAGGGCTCCGCGCCGAGGTCTCCGCCGAGGGCAGCCTCGGGGCCCGTATCCGAGCGGCGCGACTCGTCCCGTACCAGGCGGTGATCGGCGAACGGGAAGCCGCCGGCGACCTGGTCGCCGTACGGCTGCGGGACGGGCGGCGGATCGAGCCGCTGGCGCCCGCCGAACTGCTGCACCGCGTCGCGGCGCGGGTCGAGGCGCGCGGTGCCGCGCTGTGGGCGGATGCGTAAGGTCACCCTTGAACTGCCTTGAACTGCCTTGAACTGCCTTGATCCGCCGAACCGTCCCCGAGAGGAGCCTGCCGTGACCGGTCAGCCCATCCCCGTGATCATCGACTGCGACACGGGGGTCGACGACGCCCTCGCGCTGCTGTTCGCCGTCCGCCACCCGGGCCTGGACCTGCGCGCGGTCACCTGTGTCGCCGGGAACACCGACGTCGACCAGGTCGTACGGAACACGCTGATCGTCCTGGACCACGCCGGTGCCGGTGACATCCCGGTCGCGCGCGGTGCGGCCCGGCCGCTGATCGAGCCGGCGCGTTCGGCGGCGCACGTCCACGGGCAGGACGGCATGGGCGACATGGGGCTGCCCGACTCCACCCGTACGCCCGTCGACGTGGACGCGGTGACCCTGCTGCGCCGCGAGATCCTCGCCTCGCCGAGCCCGGTCACCCTCATCCCGACCGCGCCGCTGACGAACATCGCGCTGCTGCTGCGTACGTTCCCCGAGGTCACCCGCAACATCGAGCGGATCGTGTTCATGGGCGGCGCGGTGGCGGTCGGGAACGCCACGCCGGTCGCGGAGTTCAACGTGTGGCACGACCCGGAGGCGGCCGCGATCCTGCTCACCGCCGGGGTGCCGATCACGATGTACGGGCTGGACGTCTTCGAACGCGTCCAGGTACCGGCCGCCGACGTGCGGCGCCTGCGGGAGAGTCCGGAACCCCGGCTGAAGCTGGCCGGCGACCTGCTCGCCCACCGCGACCCGGCCGCCTCCGGCGACCCCACCCCCACCGGCGGCCTCGGCGACGCGGGCGCGGTCTGCGCGGTCGCCGACCCGGGCGGCCTCACC
Source organism: Streptomyces colwelliae (assembly GCF_048158785.1). Taxonomy (NCBI): domain Bacteria; kingdom Bacillati; phylum Actinomycetota; class Actinomycetes; order Kitasatosporales; family Streptomycetaceae; genus Streptomyces; species Streptomyces colwelliae. The sequence goes on from NZ_JBLTJC010000572.1 coordinate 2,531, forward strand.
ACCCGCCTCCTGCCGGTCGAGGTCTCCCTCGCCCCGGGGCCGGGCCGAGGACAGACGATCGTCGACCGGCGCCCGCGCCACGGCGAGTCCGAGATCCACGACGGCGCCCGTGAACAGGCCCTGGTGGACGTGGGGTTGGACGTGGATGTGGAGCGGTACGTGAAGCTGTGGCTGGAGACGGTGGAGAGCGGCTGAAGGGCGAGAGCGGCTGAAGGGCGGCGAACATCTGACCTGATGCCGCCTTTTCGTGTTCGTGGGGCCGGGTAAGGCTCGGGTGACACCCGACGGCCGACCACCATCGGAGACCCCCCATGTTGCGGGTGCACTTCACCAGCGACGACGTCGCACGCGTGCGCGTCGCCCCGGCCCCCGACCCCCTCTGGGAGATCACCAACAGCTTCCAGGTCATGGCCGGGCGGGAGGACCCCCTGACATTCGGCCCGTGGCGGCGGCTGGTCCGGCCGCGGGCGGGCGGCCCGGCGTACGGGCTGCTCGCCGCGCTCCTGCCGCCCCGCGGCTACTACCCCGACTTCCTCACCCCCGACCTGGGCGGGCCGGCCGACCTGGAGCACGCCGTCGACACCGTGCTCGGCACGCCCCGGTCCGCCCTGCGCGGCGACCTGGCCCGGCTCGCCGCCTCCCCGGTCCGGAGCCGCCCGCTCCCGGACGGGGCCCGCGCCCTGGCCGACGGCGACCGCGAGGCCCTGGGGCGCCTGGGGGCCGCTCTCGTCGGCCATCACCGGCGCGCGCTCGCCCCGTTCTGGGCGCGGATCCGTGCCCAGGTGGACGCCGACCGTGCCGCACGGACGCGGGCGGTACTGGCCGGCGGGGCGGACGGGCTGCTGTCGGGGTTCTGGCCGGTGCTGCGCTGGCGGCCGCCGGTGCTGGAGGCCGACTATCCCTTCGACCGCGAACTGCACCTGAACGGGCGGGGGTTGGTGCTCCAGCCGTCCTTCTTCTGTTCCCGGCGACCCATCATGCTCGCCCTCCCCTCCACCGACCGGGCACCGGTCCTGGTCCACCCGATCCAGCACACCCTCGGCTGGGCCGGAACGTGCGAGGTCAGCGGGCGGGGCACGGAACTGGGTGCCCTGCTCGGCCGTACGCGCGCCGCGATCCTGGAGGACGTCGTCACCGGCCGCACCACGGGTGAACTCGCCGAGCGGTTCGGCATTTCCGGGGCCGCCGCCAGTCAGCACACGGCCGTACTGCGCCGGGCGGGGCTGCTGGTCAGCGTGCGGCGCAGCAAGTACGTGCTCCACACCATCACCCCCACGGGGCTCGCCCTGCTCGACGGTGCGCGGGCTTCCGTTTAAGCCACGGCTTCAACGTGTTGTGACGGTAGTGCGGCCCCCGAAAGGCTGGGCGCCGACCAAGTCGCCGCTTTTCCTTGGGGGTTGCACAGAATGCGCGACAAACGCTCCTTGCTCGCCTTCCTCGGGGCCCTGGCCCTCGCTCTTGCCGGGCTGCTCCTCGCCGCGCCGGCGCAGGCCGCGGTCTCCCCGACGCACAGCACGGCCGCTCACGTCATGATCCTGCCGGCGGCGCCGCACGGCGCGGCGGCGGTGTCGCCGAAGTCCGCCGCCGCGGTGTCACCGACGGTCTCACCGGCCGTCAGCACCGTGCACGGCGCCCCGGGCACGCCCATCACCTGCGCCGCCGGCAACCTCTGCGCCTTCGCATGGGACCCGACCACGAGTGACTGGAAGCTGTTCTACCTCTACACCTGCAACAGGTACTCCCTGTCCAACTGGCTCGGCACCGGCGGCTACCTCGACAAGCAGACCGGTGGCGTGACGTCGTACTTCTACGGCCAGAGCGGCAACGTCCTGGCGTCCTTCACGCCCGACAGCGCGCAGCACTCCTACGACTGGGACCCGGTCTGGTCCATCCGCAACTGCTGACGACGGGGAACGGGAACGGCGAGGGGGGAGAAGCCACCGGGCTTCTCCCCCCTCGCCGTCATGTGCGCGGGCCGGGACGGCTACGAGTGCGAGGCCCGCCGGCGACGCGTCGCGACGACGATCGCCGCGCCACCCGCGAGCAGTGCCGCCGCTCCGCCGACGATCACGCCGGTGTTGCTGCCGCCGCCGGTCTCGGCCAGGTCACCGCCGCCGCCGTTGGGCGAGGGCGCGTCGGCCGGGGGAGTGCTCGACTCGGAGTCGGACGGGGTCGGGGTGGCGGAGGCCGGGGTCGACTCGGACGCGCTCGGGGT
>NZ_JBLTJC010000573.1:0-4730 GCF_048158785.1 Streptomyces colwelliae
CGGGCTGGGCGCGTTGCTGGCGGCGTACCACCTGCGGACGGAGGCCGAGAAGGGGCAGGCCGTTGCCGACGTGGACGGGCTGCCGGACCGGTACCGGGCGGAGAGGGACTTGAGCTGCTGGGCGCTGTCGAGTCAGGGCCGTACCTGGGGGTGGACCGCGCCCCTCACGATCGGCGTCCTGTGCGGCGCGGTCGTTCTCGGCGCCGGCTTCGTGGTCACCGAACTGCGCGCCACCGCACCGCTGTTGGACATGCGGTTGCTGCGGGGCAGGGGACCCGCGGCGGTCCACGCGGCCACCGTGATCATCAGCGTGGCGATGTTCGCGGCCGTCACGCTGATCCCGCAGTTCGTCCAGACACCGGACGGCGGCGGCTACGGATACGGGTTCGGTGTCTCGGCCGCGCGGACCGGGCTCGTCATCGCCCCCATGGCCGTATGCATGCTGCTGGCCGTACCCGTCTCCACCCGGCTCGCGGCCCGCACGGGCAATGCCACAACATTCCGTATCGGCGCGGGAGTTGCCGCCGTGACCCTGCTCTCGCTGGGAGCGGTCCACGACCGGCTGTGGGACTTTCTGGTGGCCGGAGCCGCGCTCGGGACGGCGTACGGTTTCGCCTTCGCGTCGCTCGGTGGGCTTGTCGTCGACGCCGTGCCCGCCGAGCAGACGGGCGCGGCCACCGGCGTCAACACGATCCTCCGGACCATCGGCGGCGCGGCGGGTGCCCAGCTCGCCACCGCGATCGTCACGGGCTCGGCCGGCGGCGGCTCGGTGGTGCCTACGGAATCGGGGTACAGCAGCGCGTTCTACGCCGCGGCGGTGGCGGCCGCGGCTGCTTTGCTGATCTCCGGCGGGGCGAAGGGCGAAGGGTGGAGGGCGAAGGGTGAGGAGTGAGGGGTGAGAGGTGAGGGGTGAAGGGCGGAGCCCGGCTCCTGTTTCCGGTGCTTCCGAACGCATCCGGGGTCCGATGACAAGTACTGGGTGAGACCGTCGTCCGGCGGTCGGAAACGGAGACTCGGTGAAACCGGATGCACCAGATGAACCGGGCAACCGGCGACGTGGCGGTCTCCGCCGCCGCCGCGACAGTGACCCGCGCGGCACCACTGCCGAACACGGCCATGATGTCGAACACACCGACAGTGATGCCCAGTTGACGCGGTCCGCGCACGGCGACTCGGTGGCCTTCACTCACCTCGTGAAGGCCCACTCCTCCGCCCTGTACGGCTACTTCGCCCGGCGTGTGCCCGCCGCGTCGGAGGATCTGCTCGCCGAGACCTGGTTGCAGGCGTTCGCCGCGCGGCGCACGTTCGACCCCGCGCGGGGTTCGGCGCGGGGCTGGCTGTTCGGGGTCGCCCACAACGTGCTCGCCCAGTACCTGCGGCGGGCGGGACGGCGAGAGCCCGCGCCGGGACCGGATGTCACCGACCCCTGGCAGGTGGTGGACCAGCGGCTGGACGCCGCCGCGATGGCCCCCGCGCTACGACGGGCACTCGCCGAACTGCCTGCCGACGAGCGGGAGTTGCTGCTCCTGATCAGCTGGGAGCAGCTCACCCCGACCGAGGCCGCCGCCGTCGTGGGCATCCCGGCGGGCACCGCCCGTTCGCGGCTGCACCGGGCCCGGGGGCGACTGCGCGACCGCCTCACGATGCCCCGCGCGACGGGACCGGCGGGACCGGCGGGACGAAACCTGACCGCGACAGGAGACCTCGCATGAGCACGTACGACGACACGAAGGCGAACGGTATGAACGAGCGAGGCGCACTGCTGGACTTCCCCGGTGCCGATGAACTGGCGACGGCGGGTCACGTCGAGCCGCTGTCGGAACGGGCGTTGGCCAGGGTGCTGGCGGAGGTCGAGGCGGCGGTGGCCACGGAGGGGACGACGGTCGGTGTTGCCACCGTGACGCCGATCCGGCGGCTGACCGGGCGCCGCCGGGCCCTGATCGGGCTGCTGACCACAGCCGCGGTGGCGACCGGCGTGGTGACGTACGCGAACAACGGCACGACCTCGGCGGGCACGGGCACCGGCACGCACAGCGAGGCGCGCGCGAACACCGCGTCCGTCTTCCTGGACGACATCTCCACGGTGGCCGCCGGCCAGTCGGCTTCGTCGGGGAAGTACTGGAAGACGCGGACGACGGTCGGGACCGCGTACATCTCGCAGTCCATGGACTACTACGTCGTCAACGGCGGCAAGGCGTACCGGAAGGGGCTGCGGCCCGACTGGCAGGTCGGGCCGAAGGACCTCGACTGGAAGGGACTTGGGCAACTGACCACGGATTCGGGGAAGTTGCTCGGCCTGTTGCAGTCCCCGCCGCGGCCCAAGAGCATCTCGCCCTTCGATCAGGCGGTCACCCTTCTCACCGACTCCCCGGCGAGCCCGAAACTGCGGGCCGGGGTCTTCAAGGCGATGGGCGGCCTGAAGGGCGTCAAGCTGCTCGGCCAGGTCAAGGACAGTACTGGGCGCGGTGGTACGGCAGTTGAGTTCGCGGAGGCCAAGAGCCTCGGCCAGGTGATCGTCGACCCGAAGACCAGCGCGATCCTGGAGTACACCTTCACGTGGACGGCCGGGCCCAGCAAGGGCAAGGTAACCCACCAGACGTTCCTGTCGACGGGCTTCACCGACAAGATCGGCTGACACGGAAGCAGGCGAGATCTGTTGACGCGGGCGGTCGGGGGCGGTCGGGGGGTCACTCCCCGCCCGCCCGTGTCGGCTAGGCATCGGGCAGTGAAGCCGCCAGGTCCTCCCACGCCCCGTGCACGTCCTCCCCGACCATCCCGAACTGCGTGATCACCGCGACGCATCGCCCGTCCCCGTCGTCGAGTTCGAGTGCCGAGGTCGGACCGTGCGCCGCCGCCGAGCGGACGAGACGGCACGCCCGGACGGCCGCCAGGTCGATCTCCACCGAACTCTCCGCGAGCGCCGCGAACACCCGGCCGCCCACGGTCCGGTCGGTGACGTGGACGCGGCCGGCGCACGCCTGCATGGCCGCCGGGGCGAACACCGCGACGCCGATGGGCAGTCCGACGGAGCAGACGTGGTCGAGGACCGACGCCACCACGTCCACCTCGATGGGCCGGTGTTCGCCGCCGTCGTAGCGGTCGAAGGCCGCGCGCGTGGCGAGGCCTCCGTCCGCCAACACCGCGTCCAGCTGGGCCAGTTGATCACCGTCCTCCCATGCCGGGACCTCGGGAGGCGTGGACGCTACGGCGGCCCGCGCACCGGCCTGGATCGTGGGCGCCAGGCCGGCCAGCAGCCGGTCCCCGTCGGACAGCAGCCGTCCCTGGTGCACGGTCCGCCCCTCCGCGTCGAGCAGGCGCAGCGTCACGGAGTCCGTACCGCCGTCCCGCGCGACCACCGCCGTGTCGATCCCGCCGGCGTCGAGCCGCAGCGCGATCGAACCCGGCCGGACGGCGAACGCCTCGCCGCGCAGGCTTGGTTGGGCGTAGCTGCCCGCCTGGTCGATGCGGGCGACCGGACCTCCGGTCACCGCCTGGACGTACTGGAAGAGCGTCAGGCACCGCGCCAGCTCCGGCATCCGCGCGTCGATCAACCGCACGCTGCCGCTCCGCCGCGCGCCGCAGCACCCTTCAAACGAGCAGTGCCCGTAAGGGTTGTTGTGGTCCGCCATGCTCAATACACGTCCCGTACATAGCGCTTGGCCCGCCGAAGGTCCGCGAGGTACTCCGCCGCGTCGTCGTCCCCGCGCCCGCGCTGCTCGGCCACCACACCCAGCAGCGCCGCCTCCACGTCCTTCGCCATGCGCGAGGCGTCGCCGCAGACGTAGACGTGCGCGCCGTCCTCCAGCCAGCCGTACAACTCCCTTGAGCGTTCGCGCATCCGGGTCTGTACGTAGACCTTCTCGGCCTGGTCGCGGGAGAACGCGAGGTCCAGTTCGGTGAGCACGCCGCGCGTCCGGAGTTCGCTCAGCTCGTCCTCGTACACGAAGTCCGTCTCGCGGTGGCGGTCGCCGAAGAACAGCCAGTTGCGGCCGGACGCGCCCCGCGCGGCGCGCTCGTGGAGGAAGCCGCGGAACGGGGCGATGCCCGTGCCGGGGCCGATCATGACCATCGGGGCGTCGTCGTCCGCCGGGACGCCGAAGGAGGCGTTGGGCTGTACGTAGACGCCAACGGTCGTGCCCTCGCCGTCCGTTCGGTCCGCCAGGTACGTCGACGCGACGCCCTCGTAGCGGCGGTCCCGGCTTCCGTACCGCACCGACGCGACCGTGAGGTGCACGCGGTCCGGGTGGGCCAGCGGGCTCGACGAGATCGAGTACTGGCGGGCCTGCAACGGCCTTAGGAGGGGGAGGAGTTCGGCTAGGCCCGGGGTGGCGGTGGGGCCTGCGTCGCGTAGCAGGTCCAGTACGTCCCGGCCCCAGAGCCAGGAGTCGAGGTCGGAGCGGCTGCCTTGCGCCACGACCGCCGCCAACTCGCCGGACGGTGCGCGTTCTACGAGATCCGCGATCAACTCCTTTGACGGGGTGCGGATTTCGCGTTCCCTGCGGAGCAGCCGAGCGGCCTCCTCGTCGGTGCTCGCGCCGAAGTGCTCCAGCAGGGCGCCGACCAGCCGTTCGTCGTTCAGCGGTACGACGGCCAGCGCGTCGCCCGGCCGGTCGCCTACGCGCTGCACCCGGAGGGCAAGCCGGCACTGCTCGCCGATCCCGGGTCCTCGGTGGCGGCCCGCGCGGCCTTCGCCACCAAGCACCTCTGGGTCACCGCCCACGACCCGGCCG
>NZ_JBLTJC010000574.1:0-4726 GCF_048158785.1 Streptomyces colwelliae
GTTGGAGACATGGGCGGCGGACTTACGGCAGCTCCGCATCGAGGTCGGTGATCCCACGCTGGCGGAGATCGCGGAGCGCGCACCGAAGAGCCGGCCGTTGTCGCCTTCCGGTGTCAGCGAGATCCTGAACGGCAAGAGGGTGCCCACATACGACTTCTGCATGGCCCTTGTCCGGGTGCTGCTGGCCCACGACAGGGACCTCGTGCCGTACCGCGACAAGCGGTTGGCCGAGTGGCGTGAACGCTGGCAGCGGCTCAAGAAGCTGGAAGCGAATCAGCGGAGCCGCCGACGCTGGAGCGGCCCGAACGCTTCGACGGCCGGCCCCCACATCTCACCGGGCAACGGGCTGGCCGGACGCATGCTGCTGAACGCCCTGGACCAGGGTCGCGGACTGGAGATCGGCCCACTGGACGAGGAGCGGTGGGTCGGCAGACGCGCACTGACGTTTTCCCCGGGGGGAGGCGCCCTGGCCGCCGATCACCACGCGCGGGTACGGGTGTGGGATCTCGCCGCAGAGCAGTCCCCATCGGAAGCTGCCGTCAGTGAAATCGGCGGACGCCCCGACCGTTCTGTCGTGTCCTTGGCGTTCTCGCCGGACGGGGACCTGCTGGCGATCGGCAGCTTCAACGGCACCACCCGCCTGTGGGACGCGCATACCGGAGCCCCGGTGAGCAAAGCCTTGAGCGGCCAGGAGAACCTGCACACCGTCGCGTTCGCTCCTGACGGATGCCACCTGGCCGCCGCGGGAAAGACCGTACGCGTATGGGATGTCACCGATCCTGGGCAGCCGCGCCGGGTCGGAAAGTGGTCCAACGAGCCCTACGTCACGACGGCGATGGTCTTCTCCCCAGGCGGCCGACTCGCCCTCGCGCTGGCTTATGGCGAGGAAAACGGAGGAGTTCACTTCTTCGAACCATCCACCGGAGAGGAAATCGGGAAAGGAGTCACCGGACATGTGACCCCGATCACCGCCCTGGCTTTCTCACCCGACGGTCGCTATCTCGCCACGGGCGGCAAGGACACCACCGTAAGACTCTGGGACGCGTCGACCAGGAAGGAATCCGGTACGCCTCTGGTGGGCCATTCAGGCCCCGTGACGACCCTCGCCTTCTCGCAGGACAGCCGGTTCCTGGCCACGGGCAGTGAGGACACCACGGTGCAGGTCTGGAACACCAGCACGAACACGCGTACCGGGGCGCCTCTGACGAGCCACACCGAGCCGGTCAGAACGATGGCGTATTCACCTGACGGCCGTGTCCTCGCGACTGGAAGCGACAGTGGCATGCGCCTGTGGGTTCCGCCCCTGGGGCCTGACCGGCGGGAGGTCAGCGGCGTCGGGGGAGGTCCCTGGTAAGGCTTCGGTGGGCCGGGCAACGGCGGCTGAGCAAATTCGGCTTCACAGGTCGCCTGTGGACCAGGGATCATCGTCACTGACACGGTTGTTCGAGAAAGGTAACGGGGATGGGACAACAACAGGGCGACGAGGAGCGGGAGTTCGACCTCAAGTGGGCTGACGGGGCCGAGAACAAGGAGCCGTCCGCGCGGGCTCGGATGCTTGCGGCGCGGTGGAAGGAGAATCCGCCGGAGGCGATGCCGTTCCGGGGTGAGCCCGAGGGGGTGGGGCCTCGGCGGTCTTCGTGGATATCGACAGTGATTGTGCTGGGGAGTGTCGCCGCGGTCATCGTGTTGTTGGGGTACGTCAACTTCCGCGCGCCGTACTAGAGATGGACGAGATCATCGGCGAGAAGATCGATCTCGGGGATCCCCTCGCGTGGCTCCGGCTGGACGAGGCGTTGCGGCGCGAGCCGTACGCGCCCGCCGGGCTAGCCGAGCCTCAGCTCGCGATCGCGCTGTGCCACTACGACGGCAGGATCCGGGAGGCCGCGCTCCAACAGGTCGCCGGGTACCCGGTGTTGCTGCCGCTGGTCGTCGTGCGGTGTGCCGACTGGGTCGAGCAAGTGCGGGAGCGGGCGCGGGAGTTGCTCCGCGAGGCCCTCGACACGGACACCGCCCTCGCCCTCGCGCCGCTGATCCTGCTCTTCGGGCGGCGCGGCCGGGGTTCCTTCGCCATCGAGTTGCTGGACCAGGTGCTGCGCCGGGCGGCCCGCGAGCAGCTCGTGCCCCTCCTCGTCCACCCCGACCGCGCCGTACGCCGCTTCGTCCACCGCCTCGCCGTCGAGGAGAACCTCCTCTCCCCCGCCGAACTCGCCCGCACCGCCGCCCGGGACGCCGACACCGTCGTACAGAACCTGTGTGCCGATGCCGCGCTGGCCGTCGTGGCGAGGACGGGGGACTACGACGAGGTGCTCGGGCCGCTGCTCGGGGCGCGGAATCCGCGGGCCCGGGCGGCCGGGGTCACCGTGTTGCGGGCGGCGGGACGGGCGGCGGAGGCCGAGGGGTTTCTTGCCGATCGGTCCGGTGTCGTGCGGGCCTGTGCCCGGTATGTCGTGCGGCAGGGTGGGGGTGATCCGTCGGCGTCGTACCGGAGTTGGTGCCTTGCGGCGGAGCCCGTGCCGGGGGCCGTGATCGGGCTCGCGGAGTGTGGTGGGCGGGATGACGCCGAGGTGTTGTGGCCGCTCGTCTCGCATCCGAGTGCCGCCGTGCGGGTGCGGGCCGTCGCCGGGTTGCGGGTGCTGGACGTCGGGGACGTACGGCGGCTGCTGCCGTTGCTCGACGATCCGGCGCCCGGGGTCGTGCGCGAGGCGACGCTCGCGCTGTTGCCGTCGGCCGGGCTGGTGCCGGACGGGCCACTCATGGAACGGCTCGCGGGCGGGTGGCCCCGGGCGTGGCCCCGGCACGTGCGCGTCGCCGCTTTCCGGCTGCTGGACGCGCGGGGCGGGGTCGTACGGCTGCGGGCCGCCGTCGCGACGCTCGACGATCCGGACGAGAGGCTGCGGGCCTGGGGTGCGCAGGTGGTGCAGCGGTGGCGGCCGGAGGCGGGGGCCGCGCCCGGAGATGCCGAGGTGGGTGAGCTGCTCGGGCGGGCGCGGCATCTGTTCAGCGAGCACGTGCTGACGCGGCGGCTGTGGGAGGCCGGGCTCGGCGGCTGACCCGCGTCCTCACCTTCACACTCGCGCTCATCGGATTCTCAGGTGTTCCGGGGACCTTTTGCTCCGCCTAGGGCCGATCGGGACCACTTCATGGGAAGGGCCGGGTGCACACTGGGCGGTGGGATGAGTGCCTGACTGCGGGGTGATGGCAGATGCAGAGCCGCTTCCGGAGCGACCGGCGGTTGACCGTACGTATGGGTCTGACGCTGTTCCTGCTCGGACTGTTGTACGTGGCGTTCGTGGCCGCGTTGATCGTGTTGCTGAAGTCCTGGGTGCTGGTCGTGGTGCTGGCGGGCGGGCTGCTCGTCGCGCAGTACTGGTTCTCCGACCGGATCGCGCTGTACGCGATGCACGGGCGGATCGTGGAGCGGGAGGAGTATCCCGAGCTGCACGGTGTGATCGACCGGCTGTGTGCCGTCGCCGATATGCCGAAACCTGTCGTCGCCGTTTCCGACATCGACATGCCCAACGCCTTCGCCACCGGGCGGAACGCCGATCACGCCGTCATCTGCGTGACCACCGGTCTGCTACGGCGGCTGGAGCCCGCCGAGTTGGAGGGCGTGCTCGCGCACGAGCTGTCGCACGTGGCGCACAAGGACGTGGCCGTGATCACGGTGGCGTCGTTCCTCGGGGTGCTCGCCGGGCTGATGGTGCGGTTCGCGTTCTACTCGCAGATCTTCCGGGGGCGGAAAGACCAGAACACGCTGGCCGTCTTCGCGGGGATCATGGGGATCTCGGCGGCCGTGTACGCGATCAGCTTCCTGCTGATCAGGGCGCTGTCCCGGTACCGCGAGCTGGCGGCGGACCGGGCGGCGGCGCTGCTCACCGGCAAGCCCTCGGCGCTGGCCTCCGCGCTCACCAAGGTCGACGGCGACATCGCCCGGATCCCGACGAAGGACCTGCGGACCGCGCAGGCCTTCAACGCCTTCTACTTCAGCCCGGCGACCGGCACCGAGCCCGGTGTCTCGCGGTTCTTCTCGACCCACCCGAGCCTGGAGCAGCGGCTCGACCAACTGGGGCGGATCTCCGCCGAGTTGGGCGAGGCGGCGGTGCCCGGCATCGGGAAGGCGGACTGAGGATGGAGGCCTGAGGATGGGGTTGCTGGACATCCTGCTCGGTCGTACGAAACCGGTCGCTCCCGATCTCGACCAGCTGTTCGCGCTGCCCTCGGCGGCGGTGACGCTGGAGGCGGCGGCCGGGTTCAGGCCGACCGGGCGCGGTGCGGTGTGCTTCGCCACGGTGGAGGGCGGAGCCTTCGAGCAGACGCACCGGGAGGTCCAGGCGCTGCTGGACGCGGACGCCGAACGCACCGGGCCGCCGGTGGAGTTGACGCAGGACAAGTACGGCTACTCGTGGCTGGTCTCGCGCCGGACACCCGAGCAGTTGTCGGCACTCGTCAATGATCTGCACGCGGTGAACAGCGCGATGGAGGTCAACGGCTTCGGGCCCCAACTGCTGTGCTCGGTGGCCGGGTTCGAAGACGGAGGGGCTGACGGTGGCAGGCGGCTGGCGCTGGTCTATCTGTACAAGCGCGGGACGTTCTTCCCCTTCGCGCCGCTGGCCGGTGACGGTCAGCGGCGCGACAGCGCGCTGGAACTCCAGGTCAAGTCGATGCTCGGCGACGATCTGCGGATCGAGCAGGATCTGAGCCGGTGGTTCCCGGTGTGGGGCGCCCC
>NZ_JBLTJC010000575.1:0-4707 GCF_048158785.1 Streptomyces colwelliae
GTACGTGAGGGCCCCGCTGCCTCGCACCCCTGCTTGTCCCGAGTGACGTGAGAGTGCCGCAGCCGGCCGAGCGCGTGAGTTCCCCCGACCCGCTCGCCGCCGAAGCCCGCCGCCCCGAACCCCCGCCAAAAGCTACGGCAACATCGGATAGCTGCCCGTACTCGTCGGCGCATGCTCCGGCAGCCACAGCACCGCGACCGCGCCCTCCGCCGGGATGTGGTCCGGTGCTCCCGCCGGGCGTACGTTGCGGAAGGTCAGGCGGGCGCCGAGGACTCGGGCCTGGCCGGCCGCGATGGTCAGGCCCAGGCCGTGGCCGTGGCCCGCGCGGTCCTTGCTGCCGGTGCGGAAGCGGCTCGGGCCCTCCGCGAGGAGTTCCTCGGGGAAGCCGGGGCCGTGGTCGCGGACCCGGATGACGCGGCCCTCGACGGAGACCTCGATCGGCGGTTTGCCGTGCCGGGCCGCGTTGGCGATGAGGTTGAACAGGACGCGCTCCAGGCGGCGCGGGTCCGTCGTCACCTCCGACTCGTGCACGACGTGCACCACCGCGTCCGGGTCCTTCGCGATCACCCGGCGGCTCACGAAGTCGCCCAGCATGAGGTCCTGCAACTCGGCCCGCTCGGACGCCCCGTCGAGCCGGGCGACCTCCAGCACGTCCTCGACCAGCGTGCGCATCGCCTTCGCGCGGTCCAGGACGAGTTCCGTGGGGCGGCCCGGTGGGAGGAGTTCGGCCGCGGTCAGCAGACCCGTCACCGGCGTGCGCAGTTCGTGCGCGATGTCCGCCGTAACCCTTCGTTCCGCCTCAAGGCGCTGTTGCAGCGCGTCCGTCATCGCGTCCACCGCGCGCGCGAGGTCGTCGGTCTCGTCCCGTACGACCCCGCCGATCGCGTCCCGCACCCGTACGTCCGTCTCGCCCTTGGCGACCTGGTTCGCCGCGGCCGCCGCCTTGCGCAGGCGGCGCGAGAGCTGGCCGCCGATCAGGACACCGAGCGCGCTGCCGCCGAGCACAGCCGCGATCGAGCCGATCACCAGGGCCTGGTCGAGATCCTTGAGGATGTCCGTGCTGCGGTCGGTGAACCCGGTGTGCAGGGACATGACGTGACCGTCCTTGAGCGGTACGGCCGCCCAGATGTCCGGCACTCCGTGCGGCCGGTCGGTGACGTACGTCGCCCGGCGGCCCTCCTCGACCTTCTCGCGCAGCGCGGGCGGCAGACGCGGGTCGTCGATCTTGATGCTGGGGAAGTTCGGCCGCCCGGACAGCTCGTAGTTGCGCTGCGCGATCTGGACGCGCTCGTCCGCGAGGTCGCGCGCGTTGTCCAGCATCGAGACCCGGGCCGCGTTGTGCACGACCAGGCTGAGCGCGATCGCGACCAGCGTGCCGACCAGCGCGATGGCCGCGCTGAGCTTCCATCTCAGGCCGGTACGGATGCCCGCTCTGTCCATGAACGACGGGACCGTGCGCCGTGAATTCCCCCGCATACCCCTGCTCAGGCCTTCAACTTGTAGCCGAAGCCGCGGACCGTCTCGATCCGGTCCTGGCCGATCTTCGTCCGCAGCCGCTGCACATGGACGTCCACGACCCGGGTGTCACCGCCCCAGCCGTAGTCCCACACCCGCTCCAGAAGCTTGTCGCGGGACAGCACCGTGCCCGGCGCCGAGGAGAATTCGAGGAGCAGCCGCATCTCCGTCGGCGTCAGTGCCACCGGTTGGCCGGCCCGGCGTACCTCCATGCCCTCGGTGTCGATCTCCAGGTCGCCGAAGGTGAGCACCCCGCCGCCGACCGGGGCCGCCTCCGCGTCCGCCGTACGGTCGCTGCCGCTCGCGTGTCCGAAGCGGCGCAGCACCGCGCGGATGCGGGCGACCAGGACGGCACCGTCGAAGGGCTTCGTCACGTAGTCGTCGGCCCCGGCCTCCAGGCCGAGTACGACGTCGATCGAGTCGGCGCGCGCCGACAGCATGATCACCGGGACCGTCGAGTCGTCCCGGATACGGCGGCACAGGCTCACCCCGTCCAGGCCCGGGACCATCACGTCCAGCAGCGCGATGTCGGGGCGGTCCGCCCGGAACGCCTCCAGGCCCGACAGCCCGTCGGGCATGGCGGTGACCACGAAGCCGTCCCGCTCCAGGGCGAGTTGGGTGGCCTCGCGGATGACGTCGTCGTCCTCGACGAACAGGACGTGGGTCTGGTCTGCCATCCCGGTGCTCTCAGTCCTCGTGTGGGTCGTTCTCATGCATGGGACGCCTGGGGCGGCGTCCGCGTTCACTGAAGCATCGGATCGGGGCGGCCGATCGGTTCGGTTCCGACCGGTTCGGTTCCGACGGGATTCCTTCGGGGCCGGTTCCGGTCGGTTCCGATCGGTTCAGTTCTTGCTCGGGGCGGGCGAGGCGTCGCCCCCGACCGCGTTGCTGTACTCGTTGTGGGTGCTGTACTCCTGGACGAAACGGCCCGAGGTCCAGCGGTACGTGATCACGTTCTCCCCGGAGGGACTCGACACCGGGTCGCCCTTCTCGTACACCTGCTTGGTGACGACCAGATCGCCGCGGTCTATCTCCGCGTAGACCGGGGGTTCCTCGGCCTTGAACACATTCTCGTACGTCCCGCCCTTGTCGCGATACACGTACGAGCCGATCCCCACCGCATCGCCGCAGGTCATCACGTTGACGACGACGTCGTTCGCGGTGCTTCCGGTCAGCTCGCCGTACGACACGTCGACCGCGTACTCGTCGGCGACGCACGGCTTCAGCTCGTGCTTGACCGCCGCCGAGACCTTCGGGTCGTCCATGACGAGTTTGACCGCGTCCACGTGGTCGTCGGTGGTCGCGGAGGGCGAGGGGGACTTGGCCTCCGCGACGCCCGCCACCGAGTCTGAGTGCGCCGGGCCCTCGTCGCGGGCGCCGGTGCCGCCGGTGGCGCAGCCGGACACCAAAAGGGCCAGGGCGGCGAGCACGGCCAGCGCCGTGAACGCCGCCTCAAGGCTTCCGCGCACCCTGCTGGGCCCGGCGCCGTCCCTCGCGCCGGGCCCAGGGGTGTCGTCGCTCAGGCCGCGCAACGCTCCCGCTCCTCACGCTCCAGCGCGCGTGCGTCCAGGTCGCGGGCCTCCAGCTCCTCCCGGAGCCGGGCGAGCGCCCGGTGCAGCGTGCTCTTGACCGTACCGGCCGACATGCCCAGGGCCGCGGCCGTCTCTTCGGTGGACATCTGCTCCCAGTGTCGCAGGACGACAACACTGCGCTGTTTCGGAGCGAGAACTTTCATGATGTCCATAAGAAGCGCCCGGTCCGCGTGCTGCTCGGTCGCGTCGTCGACGCTCGCGTCCGGCAGCTGCTCGGTGGGGACCTCTTCGAGCTTGCGGGCCCGCCACCACTCGGTCCGCGTGTTGATCATGACGCGGCGCAGGTACGCGTCCGCGAGGCGCTTGTCCTCGATGGTCTCCCAGCGGCCGTACGTCCGTACCAGCGCCGTCTGGAGCAGGTCCTGGGCGTCGACCGGGTCCGGCACCAGACGGCGGGCGCTGCGCAGCAGCGCGTCCTGTCGGGTGCGGACGTACTCCTCGAATTCGAGCACCTCGCCCTGCGCCATGATCAACCGCCTCCATCCCCGTTTCCGACCCGCCTGCTGCCGGTTGTCCTCTGCTGCCGTCCCGCTGGTCTGCGGTACGCAAATGAAGTTACGGAGGGGTTGTCACGGCACTGTGCGGAGCAGCCTGCAGCACCTACGCCTCGGACGACGGACCCCGCGCCGAACCGGCCGACCCCGGGCACGCCCCCACCCAGGTCGTGAGCCCCGATGGCCCGTGACGCGAGCCTCTTCTCCGGCCGCCCCTCCGAGCTGATCGGGCAGCAGATCGCGGGGTACCGCATCGAGGACGAGATCGGCCGCGGCGGCATGGCCGTCGTCTACCGCGCCCACGACCTCCGCCTCGACCGCACGGTCGCCCTCAAGCTCCTCGCCCCCGAACTCGCCCGCAACGACACCTTCCGCAAACGCTTCACCCACGAGTCCCGGGTCGCCGCCGCGATCGACCACCCGCACATCGTCCCCGTCTTCGAGGCGGGCGAGACGGACGGCGTCCTGTACATCGCGATGCGCTACGTCTCCGGCAGCGACCTGCGTCATCTCCTGGACCGGGAAGGCCCGTTGGCACTCCCGGTGGCGGCGCGCATCGCCACGCAGGTCGCGTCCGCGCTGGACGCGGCCCACGAACACGGGCTGGTCCACCGGGATGTGAAGCCCGGGAACATCCTGGTGGCCCGAGGGACCGACAGCGACCACCCGGAACACGTCTATCTGACCGACTTCGGTCTGACGAAGAAGTCGCTGTCACTCACCGGGTTCACGACTGTCGGGCAGTTCGTGGGTACGCTCGACTATGTGGCTCCTGAGCAGATCTCGGGGCGGCCGGTCGATGGGCGGTGCGATGTGTACGGGCTGGCGTGCGTCGTCTACGAGACCCTCGCGGGGCGGCCGCCGTTCCGGCGGGACGATGACATGGCGCTCCTCTGGGCCCACCAGTACGACGTGCCTCCGGCGGTCAGTGAGGCTCGGTCCGGTCTGCCGGGGCACGTCGACGGGGTTTTCGCGAAGGCGTTGGCGAAGAGTCCTGATGATCGGTACGAGTCCTGCCTGGCGTTTGTCACGGAGCTGCGCGGGGGTGAGGCCGGGCATGCGCCTACCGAGGTGGACCGGCGGGTGGCGGTGGCTCGGGGGCGGGA
>NZ_JBLTJC010000576.1:0-4677 GCF_048158785.1 Streptomyces colwelliae
GCATCCGCCTAGGCGGCCAAGTAACCGCCGAGGCACTGCTCTTCGCGTTCTACGACGGCCTGAGACTGGCCACACTCCTGATCTGTGTAGGCGCGGCGAACGCCCTGGCAAACCCCGCCCGCCTCCTCAAGTCCCTCCCCGGCGCCCTGTACGAGACCGGCGTCGCGGTGGTCGTGGCGCTCACCTTCGCCCCGAACCTCATCGCCGACGCCCAACGCCTACGCGCCGCCCGCCGCCTACGAGGCCGCCCCGACCGGGGTCTACGCGGCCTGCTACAGGTCGGACTCCCGGTACTGGAAGGCGCGTTGGAACGCTCGGTCGCCCTGGCCGCGGCAATGGACGCCCGCGGCTACGGCCGTACGGCCCAAGTCTCCACCTCCGTACGGCGGACGACCGCCGCCCTCACCCTCGGCGGCCTGCTGGGCATCTGCGCCGGAACCTACGGACTGCTCACCGCCGAAGGAGCCGCATACGGACTCCCGTTGCTGCTGGCCGGGGTCGCCGCCGCGCTGGCGGGCCTGCGCCTGGGTGGCCGCCGCACGCTCCGCACCCGGTACCGCCCGGACCCCTGGGACCTGCGGGCCTGGCTGGTCACGGCCTCGGGTGTGGCGGTCGCAGCGCTGCTCACGCTCGCCCTTTTACGGGGTTCAGGCTCGTGCCCCAAAGGGGCGCGGGGAACTGCGCGACCAGCCACAGGCGGCCGGTCCTGAAGAGACCGGCCGCACCCCAACGGCGCTCAACGGCTTGAGCGAGCGCAGCGCAACCGCGTTACGCCTTGTGCAGGCGGAACACCAGCGACAACCCCTCGTCCGTGAACGGGGTGCCGTAGCTGTCGTCCGCCTCGCCCTGAGCGAAGTCCGTGGCGAGGACCTCGTCGGCGATCAGGGTCGCGTGCTCGGACAGGGCCGCGATGACCGCCGGGTCGGTCGACGTCCAGCGCAGGGCGATCCGGTCGGCGACGTCCAGGCCGCTGTTCTTGCGGGACTCCTGGATCAGGCGGATCGCGTCACGGGCCAGGCCCGCCTGCCGCAACTCCTCGGTGATCTCCAGGTCGAGGGCGACCGTCGCTCCCGAGTCGGAGGCCACGGACCAGCCCTCGCGCGGGGTCTCTGTGATGATCACCTCATCGGGGGCCAGCGTGATGGTCTCGCCGTCCACCTCGACGGACGCCGTGCCCTCGCGCAGCGCCAGGGACAGCGCGGCCGCGTCCGCGTTCGCCACGGCCTTCGCCACGTCCTGGACGCGCTTGCCGAACCGCTTGCCCAGCGCGCGGAAGTTGGCCTTCGCCGTGGTGTCGACCAGCGAACCGCCGACCTCGCTCAGCGAGGCGAGCCCCTCGACGTTCAGCTCCTCCGTGATCTGCGCGTGCAGTTCACGGTCCAGGGCGGCGAAGCCCGTGGCCGCGATCAGCGCGCGGGACAGCGGCTGGCGCGTCTTGACGCCCGACTCCGCGCGCGTGGCCCGGCCCAGCTCCACCAGCCGCCGTACGAGAACCATCTGCTTCGACAGCTCCGGGTCGATGACGGACAGGTCCGCCTCCGGCCACGACGACAGGTGGACGGACTCGGGGGCGCCCGGGGTCACCGGGACGATCAGGTCCTGCCAGACCCGCTCGGTGATGAACGGGGTCAGCGGGGCCATCAGTTGGGTGACCGTCTCGACGACCTCGTGCAGGGTGCGCAGCGCGGCCTTGTCGCCCTGCCAGAAGCGGCGACGGGAGCGGCGGACGTACCAGTTCGACAGGTCGTCGACGAACGCCGACAGGAGCTTGCCGGCGCGCTGGGTGTCGTAGGACTCCAGAGCCTGCGTCACCTGGTCGGTGAGCGCGTGGAGTTCGGACAGCAGCCAGCGGTCCAGGACCGGACGGTCGGCCGGGGCCGGGTCCGCCGCGCTCGGCGCCCAGTCGGACGTGCGCGCGTACAGGGCCTGGAAGGCGACCGTGTTCCAGTACGTGAGGAGCGTCTTGCGGACGACCTCCTGGATCGTGCCGTGGCCCACGCGGCGTGCCGCCCACGGGGAGCCGCCCGCGGCCATGAACCACCGCACCGCGTCCGCGCCGTGACGGTCCATCAGCGGGATCGGGTCCAGGGTGTTGCCCAGGTGCTTGGACATCTTGCGGCCGTCCTCGGCGAGGATGTGGC
Source organism: Streptomyces colwelliae (assembly GCF_048158785.1). Classification (NCBI taxonomy): domain Bacteria; kingdom Bacillati; phylum Actinomycetota; class Actinomycetes; order Kitasatosporales; family Streptomycetaceae; genus Streptomyces; species Streptomyces colwelliae. The sequence goes on from NZ_JBLTJC010000576.1 coordinate 2,142, forward strand.
CGAGGCAGACCACGTTCTCGTACGACGACTTGTCGAAGACCAGGGTGCCGACGGCCATCAGCGTGTAGAACCAGCCGCGGGTCTGGTCGATGGCCTCGGAGATGAACTGCGCCGGGTAGCGGGACTCGAACAGTTCCTTGTTCTTGTGCGGGTAGCCCCACTGCGCGAACGGCATCGAACCCGAGTCGTACCAGGCGTCGATGACCTCGGGCACGCGCGTGGCGCTCTCGCCGCACTGGGGGCAGGCGAAGGTGACCGCGTCGATGAACGGGCGGTGCGGGTCAAGGGCCGACTGGTCGGTGCCGGTCAGCTCGGTCAGCTCCGCGCGGGAGCCCACGACCGTGAGGTGGTCGTCCTCGCAGCGCCAGATCGGGAGCGGGGTGCCCCAGTAGCGGCTGCGGGACAGTGCCCAGTCGATGTTGTTGTTCAGCCAGTCGCCGTACCGGCCGTGCTTGACGGTGTCCGGGTACCAGTTGGTGTTCTCGTTCTCCTGGAGGAGGCGGTCCTTGACGGCCGTGGTGCGGATGTACCAGGAGGGCTGCGCGTAATACAGGAGCGCGGTGTGGCAGCGCCAGCAGTGCGGGTAACTGTGCTCGTACGGCACGTGCTTGAAGAGCAGGCCGCGGTCCTTCAGGTCCTCGGTGAGCTTTTCGTCGGCCTTCTTGAAGAAGACACCGCCCACCAGCGGGACGTCCTCCGCGAAGGTGCCGTTCGGGCGGACCGGGTTCACGACCGGCAGGCCGTACGCGCGGCAGACCTTGAGGTCCTCCTCGCCGAAGGCGGGGGACTGGTGGACCAGACCCGTACCGTCCTCGACCGTCACGTACTCCGCGTTCACCACGTAGTGGGCGGGCTCGGGGAACTCCACGAGCTCGAACGGACGTTGATACGTCCAGCGCTCCATCTCGGCGCCGGTGAAGGTCTCGCCGGTGGTCTCCCAGCCCTCGCCGAGGGCCTTGGCGAGCAGCGGCTCGGCTACGACGAGCTGCTCCTCGCCGTTCGTCGCGACGACGTAGGTGACCTCGGGGTGGGCGGCGACGGCCGTGTTGGACACCAGCGTCCAGGGGGTCGTCGTCCAGACCAGGAGTGCGGCACGGCCGGCCAGCGGACCGGAGGTGAGCGGGAAACGGACGTACACGGAGGGGTCGACGACCGTCTCGTAGCCCTGCGCCAGCTCGTGGTCCGAGAGGCCCGTCTGGTCGCGCGGGCACCACGGGGCGACGCGGTAGTCCTGGACCAGCAGGCCCTTGTTGAAGATCTCCTTGAGCGACCACCAGACCGACTCGATGTACTCGGGGTCCATCGTGCGGTACGGGTCCTCGAGGTCCGTCCAGTACCCCATGCGGGTCGTGAGCGCCTCGAAGGCGTCGGTGTGGCGGGTCACGGACTCGCGGCACTTGGCGTTGAACTCGGCGATGCCGTACGCCTCGATGTCCTGCTTGTCGGTGAAGCCCAGCTCCTTCTCGACCGCCAGCTCCACCGGGAGGCCGTGGCAGTCCCAGCCGGCCTTGCGGCCCACGTGGTAGCCGCGCATGGTGCGGAAGCGGGGGAAGACGTCCTTGAAGACGCGCGCCTCGATGTGGTGGGCGCCCGGCATGCCGTTGGCCGTGGGCGGGCCCTCGTAGAACACCCACTCGGGGCGCCCCTCGGACTGGTCCAGGGTCTTGGCGAAGATCTTCTGCTCGCGCCAGAAGTCGAGCACGGCGTGCTCCAGCGCGGGCAGGTTGACCTGGGCGGGCACCTGGCGGTACGTCGGCGTTGTCATCAGCGAGCTTCCTCCGGCGGACTTTCTGCCTTCCGTCCGGAGGGACGAGAGCTACGACTTTCCGTACGCCGTGTGCGGCGCGCTCCCGCGGTACCACCCTCCTTGGCTCCCCGGTGCACCTTGCACACCAGTGAGCCCCCTCATTGGGGTCGCGATACCGGGTCTACCGGCCGCGGCGGGTGTGCTGCGGCTTTCTTCCGGCGGCTCCGGGGTGATCTTCACGTCGCGCCGGCCCCCGGGCTTCCACCGTCCCCGGGTCGCTCTGGGCTGCGTACGCCGCTACTCGTCCCCATCCACGCTTCTCGCTCCGCCCAGTGTACGGGGCCGCACGGACAGCGGCCGACCGGTTTTGCGGGGGCCTTCGGGGGTGCGTCGAGCGAGGGTTCGGCAGGGGGCTTCCCGGCCTGCCGTACGACTCGAATGGCTCTGAACACGCGTTCGATGTTCGGGGTGTCGGGCTCGGCGGATTACCCGGCGAGGAGCTGGGCACAACGCATGCAGGCTTGCCGCGCGAGGCCAGGGGGGTGGACGAATCGGGCGGCGTGCCCCGTTGCCGCGGGACTCAAGTCGATTTATCGTCCCAGCACGATTCGCGTGCGTGATCACAAAATGTGAAGGGGCCGCGGCCATGGTGGCGAAGAAGACCGCAGCGAAGAAGACCGCGACGAAGAAGGCGGTCGCTACGAAGGCGGCTTCTCCACTTCAAGGCTCGGACTCCTATCCCTACCACCGGAATCATCACGTCACTACCTCCGTCTGACCAGCGTGGAT
>NZ_JBLTJC010000577.1:0-4635 GCF_048158785.1 Streptomyces colwelliae
GCTGTTTCCGAGGGTTCGTACGGAGATCGCGCCGGGCGCGGTGCACGTGCCCGACTGGCTCTCCCCGGACCGCCAGCGCGACCTCCTGACGGCCTGCCGCGAGTGGGCCAGACCCCCCGCCGGACTGGCGCAGGCTCACCTGGGCCGGCACCCGGACCTGGCCGCCGAGTTCGCCGGAGAGGGTGCGGCTGAGCCAGGAGCGGGTCGGCGCGTCGGCGGCGTCCCAGGCGATGACCCCGCGCTGCACCAGCGCGCCCAGCACGTTGGGCGGCCAGTCGGTGACCAGGGTGGAGCGGACCGTGGCGACCAGCTCGTAGTCCAGGCCGTCGAAGTCGGCGGCGCTGTCGGTGCGCTGCCAGAACCGGTCCTCGGCGGTGCTCCCCTGCTTGTCGACCTTGCTGGACGAGGAGACCAGATGGGCGGAGGGACCGAGCCGGTCCGTGCGGTCGTCGGCGTCGGGGCGGCTGAAACGGGCCGTCGGGTTGCCGGTGAGACGGTGCGTCCGGCCCACCGAGGAGGAGAGCGAACGGCCCTCCGCCGTGTGTGAACCCCACTGCTCGATACCGGACTTGTCGCCCGGCACCGCGGTGCCCCGCACGGCGCCCCGGTCCGCGGCGGTGGTCGTGGGACGGGCCGAGAACGTCACCTCGACCAGGGCCGCCCCGCCGAACCGGTGGTGCCGGAAGCTGAACCTGACCTGTCCGCCGCCGCGCCCGACCAGCGCCCGCTTCCCGGCGACCCCGGTGTTGTCGGCGATCAGCGTGGCGACACCGGGCAGATAGGAGGCATGGCCGGGGGTGGTCGCGCCGGGGGCGTAGTGGTCCACCAACTGCCGTACGTCGTTGTGGAATCGGGAGCGCTGCTCGGTCTGCGGGGTCGCCGTCGGGCCCGTTCCCGGGTCGGAGAACTCGGTGACCGAGTTGACCGCGGCCAGGCCGAGGGTGCCGTCGTGGACGTAGCGGTTGGGCAGTGACGGGCTGGTCAGGCCGGTCGTCGACGGGTCGGCCGGGCGGTCGGGCAGTGCGCCCATCCACCGTCCGTCGCGCCGGAGTTGGCTCTCCGTCATCAGGAACTGGAGCCCGCGCGGCACGTCCACGGCGAGCGTGACGGTCTCCCCCGGCCCGAACCCGAGGGAGTTGGCGACCACGTTGCGATGCCCGGACCGTACGGTGATCAGGTAGGTGACGTCGGCCGTGATCCGGTGCTGGAGGCCCGACTGGGTCGGTGTCCGGTTGGTGCCGGTGCCGCTGGTGAGGGTGTCGGACTTGTCGCTCTTGCGGTCGTACTGGTAGCGCGCGGACGGGTTGAAGCGGGACGGCGTGGAGGGCGTGGGCGCCGGGGAGCCAGCGGGCAGCGAACTCGCGGGAGGACTCGGCGGGTTGTTCTGGGTCGCCGAGCCGCCCATCCCGAACTGGTGTGTTTTCCCGAGGCCCTTGAGCTGCTGCGCGGAGTCGGCGGCGGAGATGCCGGTCTCCAGGTACTGGTTCACGCTCTGCGTCAGGTGGGGCGTGTGGGCGACGGCCTCGATCTCGATCGCGAGCTGGCCGTCGGCGCCGAGCCCGGGCAGCGTCAGCCCCTCCACCACGTAGGTGCCGCTGAAGATCTGGTGTCCCCGGCCGACCAGCGAACCGGGCGAGAGCGCGGTGGTCCGGGACTCGGCGCTCACCGTGGTGGTGTCGCCGAACGGACTCCCGACCAGCGAACTGCTCAGGAATCCGGTGACGTTGTCCACCAGCCTGGCGACGCGGCCGGGAGGGACGGCCGGATCGTCGGCGGCGTTGTCGTCGTCACCTGTATTGGCGTCGGCATTGGTGTTGGCGTCGACACCGGTGCCCGTGACGATCCGCCGGAAGGCGTCCTGGAGTGCCGCGGAACCGCGCACCACGTCGATCAGGGCGTCGTCCGGGACGCGGACGACGTCCGGGTGGGGCGCGCCGGTGGCCGGGTCCGTCATGGCCAGGCGGTCCCGGTCCTCCTGCCTGACCTGCCGTACGGTGTACGGCTCGCCCTCCGGCGTGGGCTCCGCGTCGGCACCGTCCAGTGTGCGCTCGTGCGGTACGGCCAGCCGGATCGTGCCCGCGACACCGCGCTCGTGGGGGGCGTTCAGGCCCAACTCCGGGTCGGGCTCGCCGTGTTCGGCGGGCGGTGCCACCTCGCCGAACCGGGCCACGGGTTCCTGGCCCGGCCCCTCGTACAGGTCGAGCGTGAGGCGGGCCGGTACCCCGAACTCGTGGGTGTCCTGCCCGGTGCCGATGAAGAACTGGTCGTGGCCGAGCGTGGTGCCGGTGGTGTTGCCGAGCGTGGCCTGGCCGACGTACTGGTAGTCGCCGGTGGCGCTCAGGGTCCACGAACCGCCGTGCGGTGTGGGCACGGTGAGTCCGCCGCCGAGCCCGCCGCCCAGGCCGTAGGTGTTGCCGAGCCGGGCGGTGCCGCCGCCCGCGGCCTGCGCCAGGCCCATGACCTGGATGTTGGGCAGCACGGTGCGGTGCTCCACCGGCCGGTTCGGGTCGCGCTGCGCGCCCAGTTCCAGTCGTACCCGGCGCCGCCCGGTCACCGAGGGGATCTCCAGGAACAGCGAGTGGCCGCCGTCCACCATGGAGTCCGTCGCCGCGCGCAGCCCGAGCGGGGAACGCAGTTCCTGGAGCCGCCGCAGATTGTTCAACTGGGCCTGCACCAGCGTCTCGTCGGGCAGTCGGCCCCGGCGCGGGGCGTCCGCCGGCGGGGGCAGGAAGCCGTGGTCCCGCAGCCAGGTCTCCGCGTCCTCGAACAGCGGATCCGCGTCACCCTCGTCCACCCCGAGCGGCGCGGTGGACTGCCCGATCGACTCCAGCGTCTCCAACTCGGGCGGCAGCACGCGCAGTTCGTCCGGGCTCGGCTCGTGCCCCGCCGCGTCCTCGGCGCTGAGCACCCGGAGATCGAGAGCGTGCGTCCAAGTCCCGGGCGTATAGGCGGAGTTGGAGCCGTCGGGCCGGATCAGGGTGAGGGTGTACTCGACGTCCGCCTCGGTCAGCAGATGGCTGTGGTTGGTGCGTACCGCGTGCATGGTGCCCGCGAGGGCGCTGGTGCCGAACACGTTCTGCGCCGCGAAACTGGCGGTGCCCTTGCCGTTGACGGTGCCGCCGATGCCGTGGGAGGCGTCCGGGTGTCCCGCGCTGTGGTCGATCGTGAGGGCCGGACCGACGCTGCCGCTGAAGGTCACCCCGCTGTTGAACGACGTGTTCTGGTCGTTCTTGACCGAGTTGACGACATGGCTTTCCAGGTTGATCTTCTTGTCGAGGCTCTTGGCCACGGGGGTGGTGCCCCGGACCGTCGCGTCCAGCCGCATCATGCCGACCGCACGTCCGTGCGCGTCGGTGAGCACCGGCGAGTACAGCCCGCCCTCGACCTGCATCGGCAGTGTGCCCCGCAGGATCGGTTCGCCCAGGAAGTCCGCGAGTTGGGCCGACGACGTGTCGTCCAGGTCGGCACTGAAGTGCTCCGCGGCCCCCTCGTACAGCCGCCGCGGATGCAGCACCGAGTCCACGCCGTAGATCGGCAGCGTCCTGATGTCGGCGGGGGTGGGCAGTCCCTGGCCGGGATCGGTGTCGGTGTCGGCGTCCACGAGGTGCTGCGGGAACCAGATGGTGACCGGCCCGTGCTGCTCGGCCGGACGCCAGTCGTGCGCGGGATCGGGGTTCGCGACCACAACAGCCGTATCCGTCACGCCTGTTGTGTCTGTCGCGTCCCCCGCATTCGCTACGTCGGGATTGCCTACGTCCGTGCCCGGGGCCGGCGCGTCCACGCGCACCTGCCAGTTGCCGGTGAAGTCGAAGGCGCGGGAGGGCTCGTTGCTGCGCTGGGCGCTGGTGGTCTGCACGACCTGGGTGACGGTGGTCGAACCGTCCGCCTGGTTGTGGGTGATGGTCGCGCTCAGCGCGATGTCCACCCCGCGGACCGGTCCCGCCGCTGCGATCGGCACCGAACCGGTCCACGGCACCGGGATCGTGGAGAACGTCCCGGAGGGCTGCGCGGAGACGATCTCCCGGGTGCCCTGCCCGCGCCGCTCCACATGCTTGTCGGGATCACTCGTGTCGAGCGTGCCCTGCCGCACGGACGGCCGCCTGTCGTCGAGCGACAGCCGTACGTCCACCTCCCGGTCGGTGCCGTCGACGTCCAGGACGATGCGGTGACCGCCCTGGCTGCGCAGATACGGCATGTTCAGCGTCATCTGCTCCGACGACAGCACGTCCCGCAGCTGCGTGAGCACGGGGTCGTCCGGTCCCGGAGCGGGCCGGCCGAGCGCCGTGAGCACCTGGCGGTGCAGCCCGTCGACCGCGTCCGGCGGGAACGGCTCCACGTGCACGAGCCCCACCTGGCCGTCGTGCCGCCGACCGTAGCCACCGAGGTAGGAGGTACGGCGTCCACCGCCGGCCACCATCTCGGTCGGCGCGGTGGTGTCGCCCTCCGGGGAGGTCAGGGTGATCTCCGGGACCGGCACGACCACGGGGGCGCTCTCGGTCTCCGTCTCCACATGCGTGTCGGTCGGATCGATGTCCGGCGAGTCCGTGTCGTGGAGCACCGTCACGGGCGTGGACGTGGACGTGGTGGCCACCGGTATCGGTGCGGTGTCGCCCTGATCGACGGCGGGGGTGAGCG
>NZ_JBLTJC010000578.1:0-4632 GCF_048158785.1 Streptomyces colwelliae
CACCCACACAGCCCGCCGCCCACTCCCCAGCACCCACGCATGCCGCTTCGCGTCCCACGACGACAACGTGCGCGCGGCGACCCGTACGGTGACCCGCCGCCGCTCCCCGCTCCGCAGTGCCAGTCGCCGATAGCCGCCCAACACCCGGACGGCCTGGTCGAGTTGGAGGTCCGGTGAGCGGCCGACGTACACCTGAGGCACCGCGACACCATCCCGCCGCCCGGTGTTGCGGACCGTGAAGGTGACATCGAGCCCGTGCCCGTTCCACCGCGCGGACGCGTCCTCGTAGGAGAAGGAGGTGTACGAGAGTCCGTGGCCGAAGGGGTAGAGGGGGCGTACGCCCTCCGCGTCGTACCAGCGGTAGCCGACGTGGATGCCCTCCGAGTACTCCTCGACGCCGTTGACGCCGGGGTAGCGGCGGGGGTCGCCGGCGACCGGGTGGTGGGCGTCGTCGACCGGGAAGGACTGGGTGAGCCGGCCGCCGGGGTCGCAGTCGCCGAACAGGACGGCGGTCGTGGCGGCGGCACCCTCCTGGCCCGGGTAGTACATCTGGAGGACCGCCCCGGTGCGAGCCAGCCAGGGCATCGACGTCGACGACGAGGTGTTGAGGACCACCGTGGTGCGTGCGTTCGCGGCCGTGATCGCCTCGATCAACTTCCCTTGGTTTCCCGGGAGTTCGAGGGTGGTGCGGTCCAGGCCCTCCGTGGCGTCCTCGTAGCCGAACAGGACGACACTGCGGGCGGCGCGCGCCGCGGTGACCGCCTCGGCGACGTCCTGGGCCCGGGTCTCGCCGGTGATGCGCCGCAGCCGGAACAGCAGTCCGGCGTCACCTCCGTCGGCAGTGATCTTCAGGGTGTGGGTGCCCTGGGCGAGGGTCAGCGTCTTGCGGCGGACCGAGAGGCCGTCGGGGTCGACCGAGACCAGGCCGCCCGAGAAGTACTCGCCGTATCCGGCCGCGAGCGGGAACAACTCCTCGCCGTCCAGGAGGACTTTGGGGCGCGCGGTCGGAGCCGAGGAGAAGTGCAGGACGAACGTCCACTCGTCGGACTCGGTCACGGCGAGCGAGCCGTCGTACTCCCAGGTCTTGCCCGCGTCCACCCGCCGGCCCTCGCTGTCGAAGGCGGGGGTGAGGGATGACGCGGGAATCGCCTTGCCGAACAGGTCCTCGCCGAGTGCGTACGTCACCCGGGTCCGGGAGCCGGCCCGCGCCCTGATCGCGTCGAGCGGGCTGTCCGCGTGGTCCGGTACGACATGCGCGCTGCCGCCGCCACTGACGAAGGGCAGGGTGCCGGTCGGGCCGATCACCGCGATGGTGTCGCCGCCGGTCAGCGGGAGGGTGCGGTGCTCGTTGCGGAGCAGGGTCGCGCCCGCCTTGGCGACCTCCAGGGCCACGGCGGCGCCCGCCTTCGCGTCACGCGCGGGGCGCGGCGGCACACTGCCGTCGAGGAGCCCGAACCGGTCCATCACACCGAGGATCCGACGCACCGCGCGGTCGACGTACCGCTCGGGCAAACTGCCGTTCTGTACGGCCGACTTGAGGGGCACGCCGAAGTAAGTCCCGTCCGGCATCTCCATGTCGAGGCCGGCGGTGATCGCGGCGACGGTGCTGTGCGCGGCGAACCAGTCGGTCATCACCCAGCCCTCGAAGCCCCATTGACCGCGCAGGACGTCGGTGAGGAGGGTCTTGTTCTCGCAGGCGAAGGTGCCGTTGACCTTGTTGTACGCGCCCATCACCGCACCGGTCCCGGCGCCGACGGCCGCCTCGAAACCGCGCAACTCGACCTCGTGCATGGTCTGTTCGTCGACCCGTACGTCGATGGAGTCGCGGTCCTTCTCCTGGTTGTTCATCGCGAAGTGCTTGACGGTCGCGATGAGTCCCTCGCCCTGGATGCCCTTGATCTCGGCGGCGACCAGGTCACCGGCGAGCAGCGGATCCTCGCTGAGCGTCTCGAAGTTGCGGCCCGCGTACGGGGTGCGGATGAGGTTGACCATCGGGGAGAGCAGGACGTCCTGGCCGAGGGCGCGTCCCTCGCGGCCGACGACCTGGCCGTAGCGGCGGGCGAGGTCCGGGTCGAAGGCGGAGGCGAGCAGGACGGGCGCCGGGAGAGCGGTGGCGTGTGCGGTGACGCGGACGCCGGCCGGTCCGTCGGTGAGCCGGAGCGGCGGGATCTTCAGGCGGGGGACGCCGGGGATGTAACCGGCCTGGCCGAGCGAGTTCGGGTCGGTGGCGCCGTGCAGCAGGGAGATCTTCTCGTCGAGGGTGAGCTTGGCCAGGAGTCCTTCGACGCGGGGGCCGACCCCCGCCTCGGGTCTGGCCTGTGCGTACGCGTGCGACGGGGAGACGAGTCCGGTGGTGGCCGCGCTGGCCACCGCGATCGCGCCGCCCAGCAGACGCAGAGCGGATCGCCGGGACACGGTGTCGGTCATGAGCCGTCACTCCTTCGGTGTGCGGGCACGACGTTGTGAACCGCGGGTGCGCCTCGGCACCCCGGGCCGTGTTCGGTATCTGAACTCACCATGTGCGAACACCGACTTGACGACCCGTTGGAGACCACTGGCGCGGCGGGAAAACTATGACCACCACTGACTCGTGTCAATGAGCCGAACAGGAATCGGTCGCACGCCGACAAGAACCGAAGGGTGAACGAGCTGCGGGGCCACCCCGGTTGGGGCGGCCCCGGCACTCAGCTCAACTCAAATCAGCTCAGCTCGCTTCATTGAAGGGACGGAACGAGCGTGGTGACCGTGTCCAGGACGCCTCCTACGACATTCCCCACGGCGCCCTCCGCGACCGTCAGCGGCTGCACGACTCCGGCGCCGACGTCGCCGCCCAAGGGCCCGGGTTCCGGCGCGGGTTCCTCGCAGCATGCGACCTGCGCGGCGCGGGGTGCGTACTGCGGTTGGTCCTGTTGCGGAAGGTTCGAGAGAGGAGGCGGCGGTACGTCACCCTGGGGCGCGCCGTCCGGAGGCGCGGGCGCGTCCGGTGCACCTCCCCCTGGCGCGTCCTTCTGCCCTGTCCCCTTCCCCTCCGCCTCGCCCTTTCCGGTCGGATCGCCCTGCTTCACCCGGGCCTCGGCGTCCGATTCGAGCACCCAGCGCTGCCCGGCGGACCCGTCCCGGTCCGTCACCACGACCCGCGCCCCGGCCTTCGCACTCGCGGGAGCGACAGCCAGCCCCTGGCTCCAGCGGAGCAGGAACTCGCCGCGCACCGTCAGGTCGTAGTGCACCTCGCCCGCGTGCACCAGGCACCCGGCCAGCGTGACCGTGCGCGCGGTGGTGTCGGCGTCGAGGCAGAGTCCCGGGTCGGTGAGGCTGCGCAGCAGACCGTCCTGGTCGTACGACCACTGCTGGGACCCGGCGGTCGAGCAGGCCGCCATGGTGACGGCGGCGCCGCTCCGTACCTGGCCGCCCGGAATGTCGAGGCACAGACCGGAGGCGAGGCTGCGCAGTACGCCCTGCTGGACGACTCCCGCGCCGGCGGCCGACGCGGAAGCGGCGGAACCGTCCGACGAGGAACCGTCCGACGAGGGCGCGCCGACCGGGCTCGGACGGGTCGAGCTGCCGCTGGGCGCACCCCAAGTGACGTGCGGATCGGGCGTGTTGTCCCCTTCGGTCCAGCCCTTGGTGGCGAGCACGGTCGCGAGCAGGGCGAGGGAGGTCAGGCCCACGCCGACGAGCGCGGCCCTGGGGTGCCGGCGCGGAAAGGCGAGGCGGCCCTCCGGCGTGGGGCGGTGGCGGCCCATCGGACGGCGGGCAGCGCGGGCGGCGGCCCCGGAGCTCTCGCGGCCGGGCCGTGAGTCGAGGTAGCGGCGGGCGCCCCAGCCGAGGACGGTCTCGGCGAGCAGCACTTCGAGGCCGCCGTCGAAATGGCTCAACTGCTCTGCCGCGAAACGGCAGTAGCGGCACGTCATGAGATGCCGTTGCACATCGGGCAACAGGCCGCCGCCACGACGGATCGGGACGTCGAGGAGCCGGTTGTAGTGGCGGCATTCCGCGGTCGGCGCGAGTTCCCGGTGGGCGCGCACACAGCCCTGCCTGAATTGTTCACGCGCCTGGTCGAGCGCGGCGGTCGCGGTGACCTCGTCCACGCCCAACAAACCGGCCGGTACGGTTATGGGTTCGGCCTCGACCTCGGCGTGCCACAGCAGGCATTGGGAGGCGCCGGACAGTTCGCCGAAAGCGCGCTCGGCGAGCTTCCGCCTTTCGGAGGTGCCGGGCCTCGCCGCGCGTAGACCTCGGGCGCCGGTGGGTTTACGAAGTTCCGGCAGCAGCGCGGAAATTCGCTCCTCCGCCGCCCACTTCTTCACCATCTCCCTTACCGCCACGAGGAGTTGGGGACGCAGGGCGCCGCCGGTGGCGCGGCCTCCCAGTACCTGGTGGAAGGCGGCCGTGGCCACCATGGACGCCGAACTGTCGGCGGTGGCAAGACAGATGACGGCATATTCGCTTGTCGCCTGCCAATGCCGGGCCAGCAGCAGTGCCACGGCACGGGTGCCCGCCGCCTTATCGCCGAGTTGCGCCACGAGATTGCGGTCGGACTCGGCGACCTGAGACTCCAGCGAGGAGCGTCCCGGGCACATCCGTCCGGAACTCGGGGAGGCGGACAAGCTCAGCTCTCGGCGGGAAGGCCCC
>NZ_JBLTJC010000579.1:0-4613 GCF_048158785.1 Streptomyces colwelliae
GCCCGGCCGCGGCGGCGAGATCCAACTGACCGACGCCCTCCAGGAGTTGGCCACCTCCGGCACGGTCCACGGAGTCGTCTTCAAGGGCCTGCGCTACGACACCGGCGACAAGGCCGACTACCTGCGCACGGTGGTCCGGCTGGCCTGCGACCGCGACGACCTGGGCCCCGAATTCGTCGCGTGGCTCAAGGAGTTCGTGGCGGGACTGGAGAGCGGGAACGTCGGCGAGAGCGACGGGAACGGCGGGAGTGGCGAGGCTGGCGAGGCTGGCGAGGCTGGCGAGGCTGGCGAGGCTGGCGAGGCTGGCGAGGCTGGCGAGGCTGGCGAGGCTGGCGAGGCTGGCGAGGCTGGCGAGGCTGGCGAGGCTGGCGAGAACGAGGGTGCGCGGATCGCGGCCTGAACGCCGTACGCACCACGCGCGCCACACGCATCACGCACACGAGGGCCCGGTCATCCACAGGCGATGACCGGGCCCTCGTAACGGAGTTGAGCCGATCAGCCGTTCGGCCGGAGCGTCCAGATGACCGTCATCTCGCCCGTGACGGCGCCGTCCTCGCGCTGGATGGCGACGGTGACCGGGAACTCGGGGCGCTCGCCCGCGTCGAGTTCGGCGACGACGTCGGCGGCGGGTCGGCCGAGGGTCGCGGTGGCCCTCACCGGGCCCAGGGCGATCTTCTTGAACGCGATCTCGGCGTTGACCGGGAGCGGCACGGCTCGCGAGAGCTGGTCGCCGAAGGCGGCGAGGACGATCGCGCCGCTGGCGGACTCACCGAGGGTGAACATCGCGCCGGCGTGCGGCCCGCCGACGTGGTTGCGGTACTCGCTCTGGTCCGGCAGGGCCAGCACGGCCCGCTCCGGACTGGTCTCCAGATACTCCAGGTTCAGCGTGCGAACCATCGGCACCGTCGCGGCGAGCAGCTCGCCGATGGACATCTGATCTGCGCTCATGAAGAGCATGTTACCCACGAGTAGCCAGGCCTGGCCAGATGTGTGCGGCCGCACACACCATCCACCCACCGCTCGACCACCGAGTCGGCCCTTGATTGGTACGACCCTGACAAGGGGCGGTGACCCAACCGTGTCCCGCGCCGGACTAGGGTTACTGCCCATGTGGCCAGGACAGCAGCCGCCCGGGGGCGAGCAGAACCCGCACGACAACCCGTACCAGCAGCCGGGGTACCAACAGCCGAATCCGTATCAGCAACCCGGCTTTCAGCAGCCCAATCCCTATGGGCAGCAACCGCAGTGGGGCGCTCCGGGCCCCGCGGGCGGACCGCGGCCGCCGCAGAGCGGGGGCGGCGGAAACCGGACGAAGCTGGTCGCGATCATCGCCGCCACGGCCGTCGTCGTGGCCGCGGGTGTGACCGGTTTCCTGGTCCTGGGCGGCGACAAGGACGACAAGGCGGACGGCGGCAAGGACACGTCGAGCCAGTCGCCGTCGGCGTCCGCGGACCCGAGTGCCTCCTCGTCCGGTTCGGACGACAACCCGCGCGGCAACGAGACCGAGAAGCCGACGATCGCGGGCTGGAAGGTCGTCGTCAACCAGAAGTACGGCACCGCGTTCGACGTCCCCGCCGACTGGGAGGTCGGCACGCCGGGCACCTTCACCTTCTTCGAGGACGAGGTGAAGGGCGACGGCTCCCCGTACATCGGCTTCTCGGCGCCCGCCTACCTCAAGCAGAACTGGTGCGAGTCCGACGACAACAAGGACGGCACGAAGGAGACCTCGTCGCTGGCGTCGAGCGGCACCAAGGGTGAGGACGGCGCGAAGGACACCGCGAGCACCGCGCGCGGCGACGCGGCCGCGTTCGCGTTCGGCGGGTACACGGACCAGAAGGACTCGTCCAAGAAGTACCTGAAGATCGGCGCGGCCAAGCCGTACACCTCGAAGTCGGGTGTCACGGGCAGCGTCGCCACCTCGTACACGTCCGGCGTACCGAAGTCCGGCAAGTGCTCCTCCGACGGCAAGGCGACCACGTTCGCCTTCAAGAACTCGGCGGACAACTTCGTCTCCTGGACGCTCTACGGCGCGAAGGGCGTCAGCGAGGAGATCCCCGACGCGACGGTGCAGAAGATCCTGAGCACCGTACGACTGCACGGGGACCCGACGGGCGCCACGAGCTGACGCGCTGGTCGTCGAGGGTCGACCGTTTGGCTTGATTCTGGCGGCAATCTGTTTGGCGGGGTGTGGCATGGGCGGCGATAGTCGGCCGGTGACCGTCACCCCCGCCCCCCGTCGATCGCGCCGACCCGACTGGGCGGGCCGCAACTACACCCTGCTGACCGCCGCCGCGGTGGCGACCGGCCTCGGCGGTAACGGCGCGCTGATCGCCTCCGCGTTCGCCGTGCTGGACGCGGGCGGCGACAGCGGTGACGTGGGTCTGGTGGCCGCCTCGCGCACGCTGCCGCTGGTGTTGTTCCTGCTGATCGGCGGCGCGATCTCGGACCGGGTGCCCCGGCACCACGTCATGGTCGCGGCCAACGCTCTGAGCTGTGTGTCGCAGGCGGCCTTCGCGGTGCTCGTCCTGACCGGCGAGCCCCGCCTCTGGCAGATGATGCTGCTGACCGCGCTCGGCGGCACCGGCCAGGCGTTCTTCGGCCCGGCGGCCGAGGGCATGCTCATGTCCACGGTGAGCGGCGAACAGGCGGGCCGGGCGTTCGCGGTCTTCCGGATGGCGATGCAGGGCGCGTCGCTGGGCGGCGCGGCGCTCGGCGGCGCGCTGGTCGCGGCGGTCGGCCCGGGTTGGGTGCTCGCGGTCGACGCGACGGCGTTCGCGATCGCCGGGGCGCTCCGCTCCTTCCTCGACGTGAGCCACATCCCGCCGCGCGCACCGGGCGGCGGGATGCTGGCCGATCTCCGGGACGGCTGGCGGGAGTTCATCGGCCGCCCGTGGTTGTGGTCCGTCGTCGTGGCCTTCTCCATCGCCAACGCGGTCGTCGGCGCGGCGGACGCGGTCTACGGCCCGCTCGTCGCCCGCGACAGCCTCGGCGGCGCGGGCCCGTGGGGCCTGGCCCTGGCCGCGTTCGGCGCGGGCACGGTGGCCGGCGCCCTCCTGATGACCCGCTGGAAACCCCGCCGCCTGCTCCTCGCGGGCATGCTCGGCATCTTCCCCCTGGCCCTCCCGTCCGCCGCCCTCGCGGTACCGGTCCCGATCGGCGTCCTCTTCACGGTGATGTTCGTCGCGGGCGCGACGGTGGAGGTCTTCGGGGTCTCATGGATGACAGCCCTGCACCAGGAGATCCCCGAGGACAAACTCTCCCGCATCTCCGCCTACGACTGGTTCGGCTCCATCGCCCTCATGCCCCTCGCCGCGGCGGCAGCGGGCCCGACCGAGTCGGCCTTCGGCCGTACGCCCGCGCTGTGGGGGTGCGCGGCTCTCGTCACGGTGGTCACGGGGGCGGTGCTGTGTGTGCCGGAGGTACGGAATCTGCGACGGCGGGACGGGCCCCGTCAGGAGACTTCGGGTGACGCGGTACAGCACCTACTCCCGGACAGCCCGCGTGCCACCGGCGAAGTCCCGTAGCGCAAGGCCGTGTTCCAGGCGCTGCGGGAAGACATCCCGGGCTGCGAGCCGGCTCAGCCGATTCCGAACGCGCCGTCCGGGGGCTCGGGCGACGGAACGGCATCCTCGTCCCGGACCGGCCGCGCACCGCCGATGAACTCCCGTAGCGCAGGCCCGTGTTCAAGCCGTGCCGGGAACGCGTCCGAGGCCACGAGCCGGGTCAGGGCCACCGTGTCGATCGGGTGATGTGCGGCGACCAGCACCGCGTTGCCGAAGCGGCGCCCTCGCAGTACACCCGGTTCGGCGATCAGCGCCAGTTCCTGGAACACCGTGCCGAACGTGGCGAGTTGGGCACGCAGGAAGGTGAAGGGCGCGGAGTCCGCGAGGTTGGCCAGGTAGACGCCGTCGGCCCGCAGGACACGCTCGGCTTCGCGGGCGTACGCCACGGACGTGAGGTGTGCCGGGACCCGCGAGCCGCCGAAGACATCGGCGACGACCACGTCCGCCGAACCGTCCGGCGCCGCCTCCAGCCAGGCGCGGGCATCGGCTCCGTGCACGGTGACACCGGCGCCGTGCGGCAACGGCAGGTGCTCGGTGACCAGCTCCAGCAGCCCGAGGTCGGCCTCGACCACGTCCTGCCGCGAACCTGGCCGGGTCGCCGCCACATACCGGGGCAACGTGAGCGCTCCGCCGCCCAGGTGCAGCACGTCCAGCGGGTGCCCCGGTTCCGCGAGGGTGTCCAGCACATGCCCGAGCCGCCGCGTGTACTCGAACTCCAGGTGCGTCGGCGCGTCCAGGTCCACGTAGGACTGCGGCGCCCCGTCGACAGTCAGCAGCCAGGCCCGCTCCTGGTCCACGTCGGGCATGAGTTTGGCGACCCCGTGATCAACGTCCCGGGTCACGGGTATCGGCTCGTTCACGGGTCCATTGTGCCGGGGTGGACGGTGATGTGGTGGGGCGGTGGCGAGCACGTGCCCTCCGTGATCCCGGCACCGTGCGCCCAGCGCACCCCGGCCGTCGCCGACGCCCACACCCGCGAGCCATCGAGCATCGAGCATCGAGCATCGAGCATCGAGCCGATCATCCAGTCACCCCGCCAGACCCCAGACC
>NZ_JBLTJC010000580.1:0-4611 GCF_048158785.1 Streptomyces colwelliae
CTGGGTCCGTCAATCCGTGGTGTTCCCGGGTGAGCAGACGGTGCGGGAGAGCTGCGACCTGGCCACCGGTTCGGCCGGTGTCGCGCTCTTCCTGGACCGGTTCCGCAGGACGGGCCGGTCGACGGGGTGTGGCCGACCGACCACGCGGCCGTCGTCGTCGACCTGAGTGACTGACGGCAGGGCCCAGGCAGGGCCTAGTTCACCGTTCGGCTCCGCCCAGGAAGATCGGATTCGTGAACGCGGCCAGCGCCCCCGGCACCGGTCCCGCCGCCGTCTCGTGCCTCAACTCGGCCCGTACGTACGCCGCGTAGGACGCCGTCGTGTGCCACTCCACGGTCCCCGCCCCGCCCACCGGGAGCGGATCGCTGGTGAACAGCACCCCCTGGTCGGTCACGAAGCGGACGGTGCAGCGTGCGGCGCCCGTGGCCTCCAGCCGTAGCGTGACCGGGGTGTCCGCATCCACCCTCAACCGTTCGCCGATTCCCGCGTGTTGGGCCCGGCCGCCGGACGCGGTGAAGGTGAGGGAGAGGTTCTTGGACTCGGCGACGTAGGAGTGTCCCGCGCGGATGCCGTCCTGGATGGCCTCCCTCGTCAAGTCCTCGGCGAGGACGACGGTCTGGGGCAGGCCGATCGCGTCGGGGTCGCGGTGGGCGTCGCTGTTGCCCATCGCCGGGAGCCACCCCGGGTTCTCCTGGTTCTCCCGTACGGAGGCCACGAGCGTCGCGTCCCAGGAGGCCAGGGCGACCTCGTCGTCGGGCGTGTAGGGGCCGTTCCACACCTCGACGGCGTCCGCCTCGCCGAAGCCGAACTTCCAGGCGCAGCCGATGCAGGTGGCGTGCGGATGGGCGGGGACGACCAGGCCGCCGGCCCGCCGGATCTCGCGGGCGAACCGTCCGAAGCGGTTGTCGCGCGCCCGGTACCGCCAGTCGACGAAGGTGCCGGGCTCGGTGCCGAGGGCGACCACGTGACCGTTACGCGTGGTGACTTCCTCGCCCAGCAGGATCAGCAGGTCGTCGCCCGCCTCCGAGGCCCAAATGGGGTGCGAGGACTGGGTGTTGTGGTCCGAGGAGTTGATGAAGTCCAGGCCCGCCGCCCGCGCCAGCGCCGCGATCTCGGCGGGGGTGCGGCGCCCGTCCGAGTACCAGGAGTGCAGATGGCAGTCACCCCGGTACCAGGCCCGCCCGCGCCCCTTCGCCCGCTCCGGCGGGTACACCGGCCGCGAGGCGACGCCCGGTTCGCCGTAGGTGAGCGTGATCGTGAGCTCGTACGACAGCCCTTGCGGGGAGACGGTGTACGGGCCCAGCGCGATGTGCCACGTACCGGCGCGCACCGGGCCGGGGAGGTAGCCGGGCGTCGCGTCGTCCACGCGGAGGAAGAACTCCGTGCGGGCCCCGCCCGACCAGCCCCGGAAACCACGGCCGCCCAGGTCCGTGCCGTGCTGGTCGAAGATGCCGATGTCGAGGGCATTGCCCTGGGTGCCGACCGGGACGGACGGTCTGTCGTACGTGTACGCCACCTTGAGCTCGCGGACCCCCGCGGGGACCTCGACGGGCACGTACACGTAGTCGGGTGAGCCGGTCGGGAGCGTGCCCCGCACCGTCCGGGTCTCCTGGTCGCCGTCTGCCGCGGCCTCGGCGCCGCTCGCGAAGGTCACGCTTCCCAACGTAAGCGCGGCGGTGGCGCCCGTCACGATCAGCGCGCGTCTGTTCATGCCGTTTCCGTGATCGTCATCGCACATGCGGCTGCTCCCGGAGTGTCGTCAGTGACAGGGATGGTGCGGAGGTGACCCGTACGACTCTGATAGTCGGCCGTGAACTCCGGTGCAAGCACAGGGAATCGGCGGGTGTCGGGAAACCGGAGTCGGTGCGGGGGAGGACCGAGCACTCCGTCTGCCAGTGACACCGTGTAACGACCTGCCCGGCCGGAACGAATCGGGCGCCCCTCTTTGGCCTGATCAGACCGATCGTATGCTCGAAGGATGACGACTCCCGCGAGCTCCGGAACCGGCCCGACCGAGAACTCCATGCGTCGCGCCCTCAAACGCGCCCGTGACGGCGTCGCCCTCGACGTCACGGAAGCGGCGGTGCTGCTCCAGGCCCGCGGCGAGGCCCTCGACGACCTCACCGCGTCCGCCGCCCGGGTGCGCGACGCGGGCCTGGAGACGGCCGGCCGCCCCGGCGTGATCACGTACTCGAAGAGCGTCTTCATCCCCCTCACCCGCCTCTGCCGCGACAAGTGCCACTACTGCACCTTCGTCACCGTCCCCGGCAAGCTCCGCCGCGCCGGCCACGGCATGTTCATGTCCCCCGACGAGGTCCTCGACATCGCGCGCAAGGGCGCCGAACTCGGGTGCAAGGAAGCCCTGATCACCCTCGGCGACAAACCCGAGGACCGCTGGCCGGAGGCGCGCGAGTGGCTCGACGCGCACGGCTACGACGACACGATCGCGTACGTCCGCGCCATCTCCATCCGCATCCTGGAGGAGACGGGGCTGCTCCCGCACCTCAACCCCGGGGTGATGACCTGGACAGACTTCCAGCGCCTCAAGCCGGTGGCCCCGTCCATGGGCATGATGCTGGAGACGACGGCGACCCGCCTCTGGTCCGAGCCCGGCGGCCCGCACTACGGCTCCCCGGACAAGGAACCCGCCGTACGCCTAAGGGTGTTGGAGGACGCGGGCCGGTCCTCGGTCCCCTTCACCTCCGGCATCCTGATCGGCATCGGCGAGACGTACGAGGAGCGCGCGGACTCCCTCTTCGCCCTCCGCAAGGTCTCCCGCTCCTACCACGGTATCCAGGAACTGATCATCCAGAACTTCCGCGCCAAGCCGGACACCGCGATGCGCGGCATGCCGGACGCGGAGCTGGACGAGCTGGTGGCGACGGTCGCGGTGGCGCGCCACATCATGGGCCCGTCGGCCTGCATCCAGGCACCCCCCAACCTCGTCGACTCGGAGTACAAGCGCCTGATCGGCGCGGGCATCGACGACTGGGGCGGGGTCTCCCCTCTCACCATCGACCACGTGAACCCCGAACGCCCGTGGCCCCAAATCGAGTTGCTGCGCGAGGAGTCGGCGGAGGCGGGCTTCGAACTGCGCGAACGGCTGTGTGTGTACCCGGAGTTCGTAGGGCGGGGCGAACCCTGGCTGGACCCACGCCTGTTGCCGCACGTACGGGCACTGGCGGACCCGGGGACGGGACTGGCCCTTCCCGATGCGGTCGTGGAGGGCCACGCGTGGCAGGAGCCGGAGGAGGCCTTCGTGTCATCCGGCCGCACGGACCTCCACACCACCATCGACACGGAGGGCCGTACGTCCGACCGCCGTGACGACTTCGACGAGGTCTACGGCGACTGGGGTGCCCTGCGCGAGGCGGCGGCCCCCGGCATGGTCCCCGAGCGCATCGACACGGACGTACGGCAGGCCCTCGCCACGGCGGCCGACGACCCGACGAAGCTCACCGACGCGGAGGCCCTCGCGCTGCTGCACGCGGACGGTCCGGCGCTGGACGCGCTGACGCGGATCGCGGACGACGTACGGAAGTCGGTGGTCGGGGACGAGGTGACGTACATCGTCACGCGGAACATCAACTTCACCAACGTCTGCTACACGGGCTGCCGTTTCTGCGCCTTCGCGCAACGCCGCACGGACGCCGACGCGTACACGCTCTCCCTGGACCAGGTGGCGGACCGGGCCCAACAGGCCTGGGAGGTCGGGGCGGTCGAGGTCTGCATGCAGGGCGGTATCCACCCCGACCTGCCCGGCACGGCGTACTTCGACATCGCGAAGGCGGTGAAGGAACGCGTCCCCGGCATGCACGTCCACGCCTTCTCCCCGATGGAGGTGGTGAACGGCGCGACGCGCACGGGCCTTTCCATCCGGGAGTGGCTGACGGCGGCGAAGGAGGCGGGCCTCGACACCATCCCCGGTACGGCGGCGGAGATCCTCGACGACGAGGTGCGGTGGGTCCTGACGAAGGGCAAACTGCCGACGGCGACGTGGATCGAAGTCGTCACGACGGCACACGAGTTGGGCATCCGTTCTTCGTCGACGATGATGTACGGCCACGTGGACCAGCCGCGCCACTGGCTGGGCCACCTGCGGACGTTGGCCGGGATCCAGCAACGGACGGGCGGCTTCACGGAGTTCGTGACGCTGCCGTTCATCCACACCAACGCGCCGGTGTACCTGGCGGGGATCGCCCGCCCGGGCCCGACGATGCGGGACAACAGGGCGGTGGTGGCGATGGCGAGGCTGCTCCTGCACCCTCACATCCCCAACATCCAGACGAGCTGGGTGAAGTTGGGCTCGGAGGGTGCGGCGGAGATGCTGCGCTCCGGGGCTAACGACCTCGGCGGCACGTTGATGGAGGAGACGATCTCGCGGATGGCGGGTTCGTCGTACGGCTCGTACAAGTCGGTGCGGGACTTGGTCGCCGTAGCGGAACTGGCGGGTCGGCCGGCGCGCCCCCGTACGACCTTGTACGCTCCCCGGACTCGCCTACCAGCCTCGTCGCCGACGGGGCCGCGCCCGTCGGCGACGTCGCGCACACCACCCGCCTCCTGAGCCTGGACAACGTTTTTGACGCCGAGGGCCTGGTGGCATGGGGCGTG
>NZ_JBLTJC010000581.1:0-4572 GCF_048158785.1 Streptomyces colwelliae
GGACCGGATCGTGACGACCCGCAGGGCGGCGCCGTAGAGGCCGTGGTCGGTGCGGGAGCCGGGGCCCACCAGGTAGCCGCCGGCGCCGCGGATGTCGATGCCGGGGGCGAGTCGACCCGCGGAGTTGGGGACGACCACGTCGGGCGGGCCGCTGAGCCAGAGGTGGCGGCCGCCGCTGGGGGTCAGGACGACGACGGTCTCGGGGATCGTGAACAGGTGGCGGAGGGCGAGTTCGCGCAGCGCGGACGAGGAGTCCGTGCCGGACTTGGTGTCGAGGTCGACGCCGATCAGATGGTGCGGCGGCAGTCCGCACGCGATGCCGTAGCCGGTCGCCCAGGGCGCGGCGGCGAACAGTTCGCGGATGCGCGCCGGGTCGGACGAGGCGTCGTACACCCCGTGGCCGAGGCGTCCGCACTCGCCGTGGCAGCGCGGGCGCAGGGCATCCGGTGCCTCTGCCGCGCCCGCCTCGCCCGCCGGGGGTGACGGGTCGTCGCGGTGCGGTGAGCGCAGGGCCGGGAGTTTTGTGCGGGACAGGGGGATGACGGCCAGTCCGCGTTCGGCGGCTGACAGAGCGTGTGCGAGGGCCAGCGTCGTGGCCTGCCGGTCGGTGGTGGCCATGCCTCCATGTTCGTACGAGTGTTCGAAAAAGGGAAGAGGGGGAGGCGGCGACTCGCCGAGTCGCACGGATTGGCCGGAAATGTGGAGGAACGCTTCGCCCCTTGGGGCGCCCGGCGCGAGCTATCCGTACTGCCCTGGAGTGCGGCTTCGAGGCCGTCAAAGGGGTTTATCGACTTGTCATCACGCTTCAGGGGGAATATCCGCTTCCGGTCTGGTTCGCCGGGGATTCGGTGGGCAACTCTGGTTCCGCGACGTCGTGCACAACACCGAGGCGGTCGGCCAACTGCCCTGGTAGAAGCCGTACTTCATGTGCGTCCGGCTACGGAGCCGGTACGTACCTTGTTCTGGAGGAACAACATGGCAAGCATCCGTACCGCCCGCGTCATCGCCGCCGTCTCCGCCCTCCCGCTGGCAGCCGCCCTCTTCACCGGCGTCGCGGCGGCGGACAACGGCGCCATCGCGGGCAACGGATCGAACGCGGGTGTGGCGACCGTCAGCGGGAGCGGGGTCGGGCACGACAACAAGGGCAACTCGTCCACCACACAGCAGCAGGCGGTCGGCTCGGGGGCCTCGAACCAGAGCAACACCGCCCAGGTCAACGGATCCGCGTTCACCGCCATCAACCAGGGGAACTCGAACGTCGCCGTCAACTTCGCCAACTTCTGGTAACCGCGCCCGACTTCCGTGCGGGGATGCGCGGGGGTGTGTGAGGTGTGCTCTCTGGGGTTGTAACGCGTCTGCGCGGTGGTGCTTCGGCACCGCCGCGCAGGCGTTTTTCGTGTGCCACTTTCATGCACCACGCGTGCGTGCCCGGACGGATGGACGGCTGTGCCGTAACGACCTTGACAGTGCACGGCATCTGACGGACAGTCAGAAACCCCCGTCCGTACGGCGTCTACGACTCCTACGCCACCTACGTTGCCTACGACGCCTACGTCGCCCCGGAGGTCCGCCGCCGTGTACCTCGCCCCCACCGAACGCCAGCGGCGGTTGCGCGCCGAACTCCGCTCGTACTTCGCCGACTTGATGCCGGACGGACCACCCGGCACGGACGACCCCCAGGGCCAGCGGGCCCTGCTGCGCCGCATCGGGGGCGACAGCTGGCTGGGGCTGGGCTGGCCCGTCGAGTACGGCGGCCAAGGGCGGGGCGCGGACGAGCAGTTCGTGTTCTTCGACGAGGCCTACCGCGCGGGCGCACCCGTCTCGATGGTCACCCTGAACACCGTCGGACCGACCCTCATGAAGTACGGCAGCGAGGAGCAGAAGGCCGCCCTCCTGCCGGGCATCCTGCGCGGGGAACTCGTCTTCGCTATCGGCTACAGCGAGCCCTCGGCCGGTACGGATCTCGCGTCGCTGCGCACGCGCGCGGTACGTGACGAGCGGGGCTGGCTGATCGACGGGCAGAAGATCTTCACCTCCAACGCCCACAACGCCGACTGGATCTGGCTCGCCTGCCGCACCGACCCCGAGGCCCCCAAGCACCGCGGCATCTCCATCGTCCTCGTCCCGACCGACGCACCCGGCTTCTCGTGGACCCCGATCGAGACGGTCGGCGGGCAGCGGACGACGGCCACGTACTACGACGGGGTCCGGGTCCCGTC
Source organism: Streptomyces colwelliae (assembly GCF_048158785.1). Lineage (NCBI taxonomy): Bacteria > Bacillati > Actinomycetota > Actinomycetes > Kitasatosporales > Streptomycetaceae > Streptomyces > Streptomyces colwelliae. The sequence goes on from NZ_JBLTJC010000581.1 coordinate 2,220, forward strand.
CGGCAACCTCGTCGGCGCGGAGAACGAGGGCTGGTCCCTCATCACCAACCAGCTCAACCACGAGCGGGTCGCCCTAGCCGCGACCGGAATGCAGGCCGAGGAGTTCTACACGGCTGTGCTGACCGCCGCCCGCACGCCCGATCCGGTGACGGGGCGGCGCCGGGTTGACGAGCCGTGGGTGCGCTCACAGCTGGCCGAGGCACATGCCCGGCTGGCGGCAACACGCCTGCTCAACTGGCGTCTGGTGGGTGATGTCGGGGCGGGTCGGCTGGCCCCCGGCGACGCGAGCGGCGTGAAAGTCGTGGGAACCGAATCGACGGTGGCGGTGTACCGAATATGTCAGCACATCGCCGGGACGGACGGGTCGGCAGGACTGGCAGGAATGGTGCGTTCGGGCTCGCCGGGTGCTTTCGGGGACGGCGAGCTGGAGCGGTTGAACAGGGCGGCTCAGATCAACACGTTCGGGGGCGGGGTGAGCGAGGTGCAGCGGGAGATCGTCGCGACGATGCGGCTCGGGATGACGAGGGGGCGGAGGTGAGCACAGTGGTCGACGAGCTGGGGGCGCGGCTCAAGACGTACGAGGGGCGTGCGGCCGCCGTCGCGGGCAGGGGGAAGGACCCCGTCAACGAGCCGATGATCAGGCACTGGTGCGAGGCGATGGGCGACACGAATCCGGCGTACGAGGGCCCGGACGCCGTCGCCCCGCCCACCATGCTCCAGGCGTGGACCATGGGCGGCCTCTCCGGCCACACGGGACGCACGGGCGCCTACGACGAGCTGTTCGACCTCCTCGACACGGCGGGCTGCACCTCGGTGGTCGCCACGGACTGCGAGCAGGAGTATCTACGGCCCCTGCGGCCGGGCGACGAGGTCACGTTCGACGCGGTGATCGAGTCTGTGTCGGACCGCAAGACGACGAAGCTGGGCACGGGGTACTTCGTCACGACACGCATGGACGTCCGGGTGGGCCCGGACCTCGTCGGCACCCACCGCTTCCGCATCCTCAAGTACGCCCCCGCACACCAGAAGGGGAAACAGAAGGAGGAGCAGGAGCAGGAGCAGGAGCCGGGGAAACGGGAGGAGCAGAGGAAACGGGAGGGGAAGGGGGCCCGCGCGCGCCGCCCCCGTCCCGTCGTCAACCGGGACAACGCCGGCTTCTGGGAAGGCGTGCAGCGACACCGACTCCTCATCCAGCGCTGCACGAACTGCGGGACACGGCGCCACCCCTGGCTGCCGGGCTGCAACGCCTGCGGCGGCCTGGACTGGGACACGGTCGAGGCGAGCGGCGAGGGCACGGTCTACTCGTACGTGGTGATGCACCACCCGCCTTTCCCCGCCTTCGATCCGCCGTACGCGGTCGGGTTGATCGAGCTGGCGGAAGGCGTGCGGATCGTGAGCAACGTGGTCGGGGTGCCGTACGACAAGGTCCGCATCGGGCTGCCGGTACGGCTCGAATTCCGGCGCTACGACGAACCGCAGGGGCACGACGACGAGGACGGCCCGCTGGTCCTCCCTGTCTTCCGGGTCCAGGAAGGCGGAGAGGCCGGAGAGGTCGGAGAAGGCGGAGAAGGCGGAGAAGGCGGAGAGGGCGGGGTGGGCTGACATGGACTTCACGCCGACCGAGGAGCAGGCGGCGGCCCGTGACCTGGCCGCCCGGATCTTCGGCGACCTCGCGACACCCGAGCGGCTCACGGCGGCCGGGACGGACAGCGATCCCGAGCTGTGGAAGGCCCTGTGCGCGGCCGGACTGGTCGGCGCCGTCGAGGAGTTGGGCCTGCTCGGGCTCGTGCTCCTCCTGGAGGAACAGGGCCGGACGACCGCCCAGGTGCCCTTCGCGTCGACCTGTGTGTACGGGCTGCTCGCGGTCGCGGCCCATGGTTCTCCCGAGCAGCGGGAGCGGATGTTGCCGGGGATCGGGGACGGGTCGGTGGTGGTGTGCGGGGCGTTTCCGGCGCAGGGGGGTGTACGGGCCTCTGCGCAGGGTGAGTTGAGTGGGACGGTCCCCGTCGTCCCCTGGTTGCGCGACGCCACGCATGTCCTGGTCGCCGACGATCATCGGGGGTTGTGGCTGACCCCGGTCGCGGAGGCCGCGCGCGTCGAGGCGGTCGAGTTGACGGCACCTTGGTCGGCGGGGCGACTGACGCTGGACGGCACTCCGGCGGAACGGCTCGGTGCGGCGGGCGTTCACCTCGGTGCCCACGTTGGGCCGGTTGAAGGCGGGCAGGTACTCGTCGTGGAAGCAGGGGCGCTTGCACTGGTAGCGGTAGTACGGCTTCAACGCCTCGGCCGTGCCGGACGCGGGCGACACGGCGACACAGCGGGAGTGGTTGCGGAACGCCGAGCGGCTGGACAA
>NZ_JBLTJC010000582.1:0-4562 GCF_048158785.1 Streptomyces colwelliae
CCCCGGCGAGGCGCAGCATGACCGGGCCGAGGGCCGCGATCAGGACCGGCAGCGGGGAGACGGGGGCGAGGGTGAGCGGGTTGTGGACGGTGAAAGTGTCGTTCTCGACATCGACCATGTCCGTTCCGCCGAACGCTGCGTCGAGGACGTCCAGGTAGTCGCGGGTGAAGGCGGCCGGTTTCTCGTACGGCAGTCCCAGCATGTCCCGGATGATCCAGTGGTGGGACGGTCCGAGGCCCAGCGCGAGGCGTCCGCCCGCCGCGGCCTGGGCCGAAATCGCCTGCCGGGCAAGGGCGATGGGGTGCTGGGCCTGCAACGGGACGACGGCGGTGCCCAGTTCGATGCGCTCGGTCCGCGCGCCCATCAGTGCGACGGCGGTGAGCGCGTCGAAGTCGGTCGGGATCTGCGGCACCCAAACCGTGTCGAAGCCCGCCTTCTCGGCCCAGGTCACGTCGTCGATCATCCGTGTGACCTTGCGGACCGAGTCTCCGCGCTCGGGCCCGATCATCACTCCGATGCGCACGCTGCCTCCAGGTTTTCGGCTTGACGCCGGGTCATGGCGAGGTGACGGATGTCAGGGCGCGCATCTTGGCCACGAGGGCGTCGAGCGGCGTGCCCGTGGGGAAGACCGCGGCGGCTCCCGCGGTGAGCAGCTTCGGCACGTCGGCCGGCGGGATGGTGCCGCCCACCACGACGGCGATGTCCTCGGCCCCCGTGGCGCGCAGCCCCTCGATCACCCGGGTGGTCAGCGAGAGGTGCGCGCCGGAGAGGATGCTGAGGCCGACGACGGCGACGTCCTCCTGGACGGCGACGGTCACGATGTCGTCGACGCGCTGCCGGATGCCGGTGAAGATGACCTCGAAGCCCGCGTCGCGCAGGGTCCGCGCGACGATCTTGGCCCCGCGGTCGTGTCCGTCGAGCCCCGGTTTGGCGACGAGTACGCGGGCTTTCATCAGAACACCACCGGCTGCTGGAACTCGCCCCAGACCGCCTTGAGCGCGGCCACCATCTCGCCGACCGTGCAGTAGGCGTTGGCGCAGTCGATCAGGATGGGCATGAGGTTCTCGGTACCTTCCGCGGCGCGGGTCAGTTCGGCGAGGCGCTGCCGTACGACGGAGGCGTCGCGGGTGGCCTTGACGTCGGCGAGCCGTTTCAGCTGCCGGTCGCGGCCCTCCGCGTCGAGTTCGTACGTGGCGAGGTCGGGCGGGGGTTCGTCCGATACGAAGCGGTTGACGCCGACGACCGGCCGGGTGCCCGCCTCGACCTCGCGGTGCAACTGGTAGGCCTCGTCGGCGATGAGGGTCTGGAGGTAGCCGTCCTCGATGGCCCGGACCATGCCGCCGTAGCGCTCCAGGTCGTCCATGATCTCGACGATGCGGGCCTCGGTGGCGTCGGTGAGCGCCTCGACGAAGTACGAGCCGCCGAGCGGGTCCGCGACCCGGGTGACGCCGGTCTCGTGGGCGAGGATCTGCTGGGTGCGCAGGGCGAGTGTCGCCGACTCCTCGCTGGGCAGGGCGAACGGCTCGTCCCAGGCGGCCGTGAACATCGACTGGACGCCGCCGAGCACCGAGGCGAGCGCCTCGTAGGCGACCCGGACGGTGTTGTTCTGCGCCTGGGGCGCGTACAGCGAGGCGCCTCCGGCGACGCAGCCGAAGCGGAACATGGCCGCCTTGTCGCTGTCCGCGCCGTACCGCTCGCGCACGATGGTCGCCCAACGCCTGCGCCCTGCGCGGTACTTGGCGATCTCCTCGAAGAAGTCGCCGTGCGTGTAGAAGAAGAAGGAGACCTGCGGGGCGAACTGATCGATCGTCATACGGCCGCGGGCCAGCACCGTGTCGCAGTACGTGACCCCGTCCGCGAGGGTAAAAGCCATCTCCTGTACGGCGTTGGCACCGGCGTCGCGGAAGTGCGAGCCGGCGACGGAGATGGCGTTGAAGCGGGGTACTTCGGCCGCGCAGAACTCGATGGTGTCGGCGATGAGTCGCAGCGAGGGTTCGGCCGGCCAGATCCAAGTGCCCCTGGACGCGTACTCCTTGAGGATGTCGTTCTGGATCGTCCCGGTGAGCTTCGCCCGTGGTACGCCCGCCCGTTCGGCCGCGGCGACGTAGAAGGCGAGCAGGATCGCGGCCGTTCCGTTGATGGTGAAGCTGGTGCTGATCCTGTCGAGGGGGATGCCCTCGAACAGGACCTCTGCGTCGGCGAGCGTGTCGACGGCGACGCCCACCCGGCCGACCTCCTCGGCCACTTCGGGGTCGTCGGAGTCGTAGCCGCACTGCGTGGGCAGGTCGAGCGCCACCGAGAGTCCGGTGCCGCCCTGTTGGAGGAGGTAGTGGTAGCGGCGGTTGGACGATTCGGCGGTGCCGAAGCCGGAGTACTGGCGCAGCGTCCACAGCCGTCCCCGGTAGCCGGTGGCGTAATTGCCGCGCGTGAAGGGGAAGTTGCCCGGCGCGGGCGGTGCGGCGTCGACGTCGTCGGGGCCGTAGACCGGTTTGAGGGGCAGGCCGGACGCGGTCCGTACGGGGTCGTCGCCCTGGGGCGGTGTGGGAGGCGTCATCGCAGGAGGTCCTTCATTACCTTTCCGGTGGCGTTCAGCGGTAGTTCCGTGCGGAACTCCACGGTCCGGGGCACCTTGAACCCGGCCATCCGGAGCCGGCTCCACTCGATCAACTCGTCGGCGGTCAGCGGCTGTCGGAGGACGACGAAGGCTTTGCCGACCTGGCCCATGCGTTCGTCGGGGACGCCGATCACGGCGGCCTGGGCGACCGCCGGGTGTTCCATCAGGAAGCCTTCGATCTCGGCCGGGTAGGCGTTGAAGCCGCCGACGATGAACATGTCCTTCTTGCGGCCGACGATCCTCAGGTAGCCGCGCTCGTCGAGCGTGCCGAGGTCCCCGGTGTGCAGCCAGCCGTCTTCGTCGATGGCTTCGGCGGTGGCGTCGGGGTCGTTGAAGTAGCCGCGCATCACGCTGTAGCCGCGGACCAACACCTCGCTGTCGTCGGCGATTTGGACCTCGACGCCGTCGCAGGGGGTGCCGACGGTGGTGGCGATGTCCTCGAAGGAGTCGCCGGGCCGGGTGGCGGTCGCCGTGCCCGCCTCGGTCAGGCCGTAGCCCGTCATGATCGAGGTGAAGGGCAGTTCGGTCATCACGCGGCGGATCAGTTCGACGGGTATGTCGGCGGCCCCGGTCACCGCAACGCGCAGTGAGGACAGGTCCCTTGTGCCGCGGTCGGTGAGCAGTGAGTGGTAGAGCGTGGGCGGGCCGGGCAGGACCGTCACCTTCTCGCGCTCGACCAGGTCGAGGACGGTGTCCACGTCGAAGACGGGCACGGGCAGGATGGTCATGCCGCGGATGAGCGAGGCGACCATGCCGGCCTTGAAGCCGAAGATGTGGAAGAACGGGTTGACGATCAGATAGCGGTCGCCCTCCCTGACCCCGGCCAGGTCGCACCACTCCGCGTACAGCCGGAGCGTCTGGGCGTGGGTCATCAGGACGCCCTTGGGCCGGCCGGTGGTGCCCGAGGTGAACACGATGTCGCTGACCTGGTCGCCGGTCACCTTCCGCTCGAAGGGTGAACCGCTCGCCAGGAAACCGGACTTGAGGTCGATCACCGGCACACCGGGCGGTGCCTTGAAGTCCAGGCCGAGGAAGCCCTCCTGGACGAGAACGGCCTTCGCACCGCTGCGGACGATGATGTCGTGCGCCTCGTCCGCCTTGAAGCGGGTGTTCACCGGCACCACCACACCGCCCGCGGTCATGAGACCGAAGGCGGCGACGATCCACTCGGCGGAGTTGGGCGCCCAGATCGCGACCCGGTCGCCCTGCTCCACCCCGGCCGACGCGAACGCACCCGCAGCCACACGCACCCGCTCGACCAGCTCGGTGAACGTGAGGCGGAGCGGGCCGTCCACCACGGCTTCGGCGTCACCGAAGCGGTCGGCCGCGCTCAGCACCATCTGCGGGATGCTCTCCCAGGTCATACGCCGATCAACCGGGCGAGGTTGCCGCCCATGATCTTGGCCTGGTCGGCCTCCTTCATGCCCTGGAGCGCGTCGATGTAGGAGACCGGGTCGGCCAGCCCCTCGGGGTGCGGGTAGTCGGACCCGAACAGGACACGCTCGACTCCGACGACCTCGGAGAGCGCGGCCATGTCCTCCTCCCAGAACGGGCTGATGTGGATCCGCTTCCTGACCTCTTCGACCGGGTCGCCCAGGAAGCCCTTCGGCTGCTTCTTGTAGGTGCTGCCCAACTGGTCGAGCAGCGGCAGCAGCCAGGAAGAGCCGTTCTCGATGACCGAGACCTTCAGTTCCGGGAAGCGGAACAGGGCTCCGTGGCAGACCCAGGACGCGACCGCGTCGGTGACCGGCCGCCACTCGGACATCATCCGGAAGACCTGCGCCTGGAACGGCGTCATCTCCTGGCTCTTGCCCTCCCAGTCACTGGAGTAGCGCGAGTAGCCGCTGTCGGAGGAGTGCATGGCCACCAGCACGCCCGCCTCCTCGACCCGCTTCCAGAACGGGTCGAACTCCGGCAGCGCGAAGGACCGCGAGCCGCCGTAGCCGGG
>NZ_JBLTJC010000583.1:0-4550 GCF_048158785.1 Streptomyces colwelliae
CGCTGAGGTCATCGAGTCACCGTCCGGGCTGGGACTTGAAGGCGCTGGCGCGGTAGCCGAAGCCGCATTCCGCGGTTCGGAGTTCGACGATGCGTTCGAGGTGCCAATCGAAGGCGGTGACGCGGGTGGGCGCGGGGCGAGCGGCAGGGTGCTCGCCTCCCGTACGACTTCGACGGGATCACGACCACCCCCGCCTCCTTCAGCTCGGCGATCAACTCGGCGGACGGCGCGAGCGCGAAGGACGCGACCCGTACGCCCTCCTCGATCATGATCCGCACCCGGTCACCGGCGTCGGCCGCGTCCGCGCGCAGATTCACCCCGAACGGCTCCCGCGTACGGGACCTGACCTCGCGGATCGCGTCCCGGAGCCGGTCGGTGGTCATGGTCGCGGAGGCGAGGACGCCCAGCGCGCCCGCGTTCGCCGTGGCCGACACCAGGCGGGGTCCCGCCACCCAGCCCATGCCCGTCTGCACGATCGGATGCCGGACCCCGACCAGCCGGGTCAGCGCGGTCTCCATCACGAACCCACTTCTCTGAGACGGGAGTCGGCAGGGTCGATCACTTCACGGATCAGCCGCAACTCGTCCGGTGTGGGCTCGCGGGTCCACGGGACCTCGTCCGGGACGACCAGCTCGAAGCCCGTCGCCTCCCGCACCTGCTCCACACTCACCCCCGGATGCAGCGACGCCAGCCGCATCGAGCGGTCGGGGGTCGCGAAGTCGAAGACACCGAGGTCGGAGACGACGCGGGGGATACGGTGGAAGCGGGCCGTCCCCGGGTGCCCGGCGACCCGGTCGTAGCCCACCCCGCACACCATGTCGACCTTCTCCACGAACACCCGCCGGGAGTGCCGAGGTATCCAGTAACTCGTCGGATTGTTCAGCGTGTTGACCGGCGCCCCGCGCACCCCGAGCAACTGCCGCCTCGGCCGCGCCCAGTCGCCGACGCACGAGATGTTCTGGTTGCCGTACCGGTCGATCTGGCTCGCGCCCATCATCACGTGCCGCCGCCCACCGGACACCAGGGCGAGGTGCTGCCGGTACGGCAACCAGCCCTCCGGTGTCCCGTCCGGGCGGACGATCATCGCCTCGCCGTCGGTCAGCAACAGGTCGGGCGCGAAGGTGAGCCGGGCCAGCCGCGCGCCCACGGACGGGATCAGGCCCATCGGGCTGGCGAGGATCTCACCGGCGTCGCGCCACGCCTCCGCACAGGCGATCACGCAGTACTCGGAACGCCGTACGTGGCTGCGCGGTACGTCCCTACGCGGTACGTCCGTTCGCGATACGTCCATCACCCTTGCTCCTCCTGCCGGTTCCGCACCGCCGACTCGTAGGCCTGTTCGTCACCGGCCAGGAAGCGCTCGGAGAACTCCGCCCAGGGAGTCGTCGCGTACAGCCGCTGGACGTCCTCGTCCCTGCCGTAGTCGGGAGCGCACGACGTGAAGTGGGCGCCGCCCGGCGCCTCGACGACTCCGGTCACGCTCAGCCGCTTCACGAGCAGGGACTGCGGCGGTGCCTCCTTCGTCAACTCGGCCGTGTCCACGATCCGTTCGCAGGAGACATAGGCCGCGTCCGCCGCCTCGCAGAACAGGTCGTCGAAGTACGGGTCCGGGCCCAGGTACTGCCCGTTGCCCAGCCGGTCGGCGCGGTTGACGTGCACCAGGGCCGCGTCCAGCCGCAACGCGGGCATCGCGACGAACGTCTCCCCGTCCTCGTACGGCGAAGTCACCGTCCGCAGACCGGGGTTGACCCGCATGACGTCCGAGCCGATGCCCGCGCGCACCGGCAGGAACGGCAGCCGGTTCGCCGCCGCGCGCAGGCCCCACATGAACATGGCCTCGTCGACCTCCGTCAACTCGAAGGCCCCGCTCTCGCGCGCCGCGCGGTAGTGCGGTTCGAGAGGGATCGAGTCGAGCGTGACGAACGCGGCCACCAGCTTGCGGATGCGGCCGGCCGCCGCGAGCATGCCGACGTCCGGGCCGCCGTAGGAGACGACGGTGAGGTCGGTGATGTCCGAGCGGAGCAACGCCCGCACCAGGGCCATGGGTTTGCGGCGCGAGCCCCAGCCGCCGATGCCAAGGGTCATGCCGCTGCGCAGCCGGGAGACGACCTCGTCGGCCGTCATCGTCTTGTCGCTCACCTACGCCCCCTCTCCCACTGTCTGTCCGGTCTCTTGTGAGAGCTGTCCGGTCTTTTTGAAGGTGTCGCGGATCCGGTCGGCCACCCCGCTGACATTGGCCTCGAAGGTGAAGCCCTGTTCGAAGCGGTAGCTGCGGCGGACGTCGACGGGGTCGATGCCGTTGATCGCGGACTTGGCGAGGCGGATCAGCTCGCCGTCCTTGGCGGCTATCTCGGCCGCCAACTCCAGGGCGGCGGACAGGAGTTCGCCGCGCGGCACGACCCGCCACACCGAGCCGTGCGCGTGCAGCTCGGCCGCCGTCGCCGTGCGCGAGGTGTAGTACAGGGCGCGCATCAGGTGCTGGGGGACCAGCCGGGCCAGATGCGTGGCGGCGCCCAGCGCGCCCCGGTCCAGCTCGGGCAGGCCGAAGGTGGCGTCCTCGCTCGCCACGATCACGTCCGCGTTGCCGACCAGACCGATGCCCCCGCCCAGACAGAACCCCTGCACGGCCGCCACGACCGGCACCTCGCACTCGTAGACCGCCGCGAACGCCTCGAAGCAGCCCCGGTTGACCCCGACCAGGGCCGACTGCCCCCGCGCCTGTATCTCCTTGATGTCCACGCCCGCGTTGAAACCCCGCCCCTCGGCCGTCAGCACGACACAGCGGACGTCGGGGTCGCGCCCGGCCGCGCGCACGGCGTCGGCCAGGGCGAACCAGCCGTCCACCGGCAGCGCGTTCACCGGTGGGTAGTCGACCGTGATGACGGCGACGCCATTTTTTTCGGGCCCCTTTTTCGAGGGCGAGGTGGAGACACCCATGGACGCATCAGCTACCTTTCCACCAAACATTTGTTAGGTGCGAGGCTTCGAAGCTAGCAGCCGGAGAATCCGAGCGGGAGGCCCTGTGGACAACTCGCGCGACCAGTCACTCGCGGGCAGAACCGTCCTCGTCACCGGCGGCACCCGAGGCGTCGGCGCCGGTATCGCACGGGCCTTCGTCGAGGCCGGGGCCGACGTGCTGACCTGCGCGCGCAGACCGCCCGAAGACCCGGTCGAGGGAACCGAGTTCAGGCCCCTCGACCTGCGCGACCCGGACGCCGTACGGGAGTTCTTCGCCGCGCTGCCCCGGCTCGACGTGCTCGTCAACAACGCGGGCGGCGCGCCGTACCGCCCGCTGATCGACGCGGAGGCCGAACGGCACGCGCGGATCGTCGAGTTGAACCTCCTCGCCCCGCTCTCCGCGTCCCTCGCCGCGTACGAACACCTCAAGCGGGCCAGGGGATCAGTCGTGATGATCGGCAGCGTCAGCGGCAGCCGCCCCTCGCCCGGTTCGGCGGCGTACGGGGCGGCCAAGGCCGGTCTGGAGAACCTGGCCCGTTCGATGGCGGTGGAGTGGGCGCCGGACATCCGCGTCAACACGCTCGTCGTCGGCATGGTCCGCACGGAGCTGTCCCACCTCCACTACGGCGGCGAGGACGCGATCGACGCCGTCTCCCGAACCGTCCCGCTCGGCCGGCTCGCCGCCCCCTCCGACATCGGCGCGGCGGCGGTCTTCCTCGCCTCCGACACCGCCGCCTACATCAGCGGGGCGAGCCTTCTGGTCCACGGGGGCGGGGAGCGGCCCGCGTTCCTGGACGTAGCAACTGCCAACAAGGAGAAGTGAGTTGACCGGAGAAGTGACTTGGTCGGAGAGGTGAGTTGAAAGTGACGAGCGGAATCTGTACCGGGCGGGTCGTCGTCGTCACCGGCGCGGGGCGGGGGCTCGGCCGCGCCCACGCCCTCGCCTTCGCCGCCGAGGGCGCCCAGGTTGTTGTCAACGACCTCGGCGTCGGACTCGACGGCACCCCGGACCCCGACAGCCCGGCCGCACAGGTCGTCGCCGAGATCCGCGCTGCGGGCGGCGAGGCGGTGGCCCACGGCGGCGACATCGCCACGGCCGCCGGTGCCGCGTCCCTGGTGACGACCGCCCTGGAGACCTACGGGCGGCTCGACACCCTTGTCAACAACGCGGGTTATCTGCGCGACCGGATGCTCGTCAACCTCGACGAGGACGACTGGGACGCGGTGATGCGCGTCCATCTGAAGGGCCACTTCCTGCCCCTGAAACACGCCGCCGCGCACTGGCGTGCGGAGACGAAAGCAGGCCGTACTCCGGTCGCCCGGATCATCAACACCAGTAGCGGAGCAGGGCTGTTGGGCTCCGTCGGACAGGGCAACTACAGCGCCGCCAAGGCCGGCATCATCGGCCTGACTCTGGTCGCGGCGGCCGAACTGGCCCGCTACGGCGTCCAGGTCAACGCGATCGCCCCCGCGGCACGCACCCGCATGACGGAACACACCTTCGCGGAGACCATGGCCGCGCCTGGCTCCGGGTTCGATGTGATGGCGCCGGAGAACGTGTCGCCGCTGGTGGTGTGGCTGGGGTCCGGGGA